>NZ_RZOF01000162.1:0-13092 GCF_003998955.1 Mesorhizobium sp. M4B.F.Ca.ET.017.02.2.1
TCGCCTTCCTCTATCCGATGGTGTTCTCAGAGGAGGCGGCGGCCGAAAAGGCGCGCATGCTGATCGAGATCCTGTCGGCGCCCTATGACGTCGGCGAGCGCACCGCCAGGCTATCGGCCTCGGTCGGCTGCTCGCTGTTCTATTCCGGCGACGAGACCACCGACATCCTGCTCAACAAGGCCGAAACCGCGCTCTACCATGCCAAGCGTTCCGGCCGCGGCCGCGTCGTCGTCTACACCCGCGAGATGGAGGAGGCGGCCAAGCGCGTCACCCGCATCGAGCAGGCGCTGCGCCGCGCCGTCTCGGCCGGCGAGGTCGAGCCGCATTTCCAGCCCATCGTCGACCTGAACACCCGCCGCACCATCGGCTTCGAGACGCTGGCGCGCTGGACCGACCGCGACCTCGGCACCGTGCCGCCGACCGTGTTCATCCCGATCGCCGAGGAGCGCGGCATCATCGGTCCGCTGTCGCAGCTGGTGCTGCGCAAGGCCACCGAGGCAGCCCGCAGCTGGCCGAAGGACCTGTTCCTGTCCTTCAACCTGTCGCCGTCGCAGCTCGTCGACCAGAACACCGGCCTGCACATACTGGCGATCCTCGACCGCACCGGCTTCGATCCGCGCCGGCTGGAGATCGAAATCACCGAGACCGGCCTGATGAACGATCCGGCCTCGGCCGAGAAGATCGTCGAGGACCTGCGCCGCGTCGGCATCCGCGTCTCGCTCGACGATTTCGGCACCGGCCAGTCCTCGCTCGGGCGCCTGCGCGAATTCCATTTCGACAAGCTCAAGATCGACCGCGCCTTCGTCTCCTCGATCCTCGACGACCGCCCGTCCGAGCACATCATCCGCGCCATCCTCGCCATGTGCGAGGGGCTCGGCATGGATGTCGTGGCCGAGGGCATCGAGGAAGAGGCGCAGGCCGACCGCCTCGTCCAGTTCGGCTGCGCCGGCGGCCAGGGCTACCTGTTCGGCAAGCCGGTCGATGCCGACGCCACGCTCGGCTATCTGCGCGATTCCTATCGCGGCGCCTTGCACGCCAAGGCGATCTGAACGCCGTTCCGCACGGATTCAGCCAGCCCCTTCATCCGGTGCGGGCGTGATTTGCCTTTTTGTCAGACATAAGCTCGAAAATCTGACGTTTATGCCTTGCCCGCGCGCCTTGTCTGGATAGGATGCGCGCCGACTTGGCCAGGGAGAAAAAACATGATGCCATCGGCGCGTTTTGCCGATCTCGAAGGCGCTTCGGTGCTGATCACCGGCGGCGGTTCCGGTATTGGCGCGGCGCTGACCGAGGGCTTTGTCCGGCAAGGCGCGAAGGTCGCCTTCATCGACATCGCCGACGGTCCGAGCATCGCGCTTGCCGACCGCGTCGAGAAGGAGCAAGGCCGGCGGCCGCTCTACCTCAAGACCGATCTGCGCGACATCGAGGCGCTGCGCGCCTCGGCTGCCAGGGCGGCTGAAGCGCATGGCGACGTCACCGTCCTGGTCAATAACGCCGCGCTTGACGACCGCCACGCGGTCGAGGACGTCACCGTCGAGTTCTGGGACAACAACCTCGCCGTCAACCTACGCCCGCATTTCTTCACCGCGCAGGCGGTGGCGCCGGGCATGAAGCGGGCCGGCGGCGGCTCGATCATCAATTTCACCTCGACCTCCTATCTGATCAACCATCCGGATATGCCGGCCTACACCGCCGCCAAGGCCGGCATACTCGGCCTCACCAAGGGCCTGGCCGGCAAGCTCGGCGCCGACCGCATCCGGGTCAACGCTATCGCACCGGGCTGGGTGATCACCGAACGGCAGAAGGAGCTCTGGGTCACCGAAGGGTCGCTCACCGCCCATGTCGCCAAACAGTGCATCAAGGACGTCATGCTGCCCGACGACATCGTCGGCACGGTGCTGTTCCTCGCCTCGGATGCCTCGCGCATGCTGACCGCGCAGATGCTGATCGTCGATGGAGGCTTCCTGTGAGCGCGGCGCCCGCGGTCGCGGCGCTCGACTGGGGCACGACCAGGCTCAGGGCCTGGTTGCTCGACGACGCCGGCAAGGTGCTTGCCGAGCGTCGCGGCGACGACGGGCTGATCACCGCGCGCGAGAAAGGGTTTTCGACGGTTCTCGAGGGCCACCTGGCCGCCATGGGCGCGCCGGAAACGCTGCCGGTCATCATCTGCGGCATGGCCGGATCCCGCCAGGGCTGGCTGGAAGCGCCCTATGTCACCGTGCCGGCGCCGATCGGCGCCATCCTGGCCGGCGCTATCAGGGTTCCCGGCCAGGGCCGCGACATCCGCATCGTGCCGGGCCTTGCCCAGCGGCTGGCCGATGCGCCCGACGTGATGCGCGGCGAGGAAACCCAGCTTGCCGGCGCCGGTTTGCCGGCAAAGGGTCGCCATCTCGTCTGCATGCCCGGCACGCATTCGAAATGGGTGGCCGTCGAGGACGGCGCCGTCGCCGGCTTCGGCACCTGGCCGACGGGCGAGCTGTTCTCGGTTCTGGCCGCGCATTCGATCCTGCGCCATTCGCTGGGCGAGCATCCGGCAGCGGTGGCGGCTGACAATCCCTTCTTCCGTCAATGGTGCGAACGAGCGCTCGGCGAGGGCGGCGACGTCACCTCGAAGCTGTTTGCCATCCGCGCCGCCGGCCTGCTGCACGACCTGCAGTCCGACGATGCGGCGGCGTGCCTGTCGGGGTTGCTGCTCGGCGGCGAGATCGCTTCGGCAAAACGCCGCTATGGCGCCGGCGATGAGCCGGTCGTGCTGGTCGCCTCCGGCGCCCTCGCTGTGCTCTATGGCGCCGCGCTGGGCGTCGCGGGCCTTGCCCTCAGAACCGTTGACGCCGATGAAGCAGTGCGTGCCGGCCTCGTCGAGGCGGCGCGCGAGAACGGCATGATTGGAGCCGCCGCGTGACCCAGACCGCACCGTTTCCGAACCTCAAGCGCGGCCTCGTCGCCATCCTGCGCGGGCTGAAACCCGGCGAAGCGGTGGCGATCGGCCAGGCGATCTTCGATGCCGGCATCGAGGCGATCGAGGTGCCGCTCAATTCGCCGGAACCCTTCGTCTCGATCGCCAGCCTTGTGCAGGCGTTGCCGAAGACGGCGCTGGTCGGCGCCGGCACCGTGCTGACGGTGGCCGATGTCGACGCCCTGCACAAGGCCGGCGGGCGCCTGCTGGTCAGCCCCAACATCGATGCCGAGGTGATGGGGCGCGCCATGACCTACAACATGGTGACGATGCCCGGCGTGTTCACGCCGACAGAGGCCTTCCTGGCGATAAGGCTCGGCGCCTCGGCGCTGAAATTCTTCCCGGCAAGCGTGCTTGGCGCCGGCGGCATTTCGGCCATGCGCGCGGTGCTGCCGGCCGAAATTGTGGTCGGCGCCGTCGGTGGCGTGTCGGACAAGGATTTCGCCGGCTATAAATCGGCCGGCGTCAGCGCCTTCGGCCTCGGCTCCAGCCTGTTCAAGCCTGGCATGAGCGTCGAGGAGGTGGCGACCCGTGCCCGCGCCGCCGTAACCGCCTGGGACGCGGCATTCGGGGGAGAGGCATGATGGACAACGGCGTTTCGGTTTTCTCGGACCATATCTGCCAGCTAGGCGAGGGGCCGAGCTACGACCCCGGCAGCGATGCCCTGTTCTGGTTCGACATCGTCAACGGCCTGCTTTTGGAGCAGGGCGTGGGCTCCGGCGTCCTGAAGGTGCATGAGCTCGGCCTGATGGCCAGCGCGCTCGCCATCATCGACGACGCCCGCCAGCTGATCGCCACCGAGACCGGCCTGCATGTCCGCGACGTCGCGACCGGCAGGCTGACGCTGCACACCGCGATCGAGGCCGACAATCCGCTGACCCGCTCCAACGATTCGCGCGTCCATCCTTGCGGCGCCTTCTGGGTCGGCACCATGGGCAAGGACGAGGGCAAGGGCGCCGGGGCGATCTACTGGTTCTTCAAGGGCGAGTTGCGCCGGCTGTTTTCCGACATCACCGTGTCGAACTCGATCTGCTTCTCCGAGGACGGAAAGATCGCCTACTACACCGACACCTCGACCGGGCTGTTGATGCGCGTCGCCTGCGATGCGTCAACCGGCCTGCCCGTAGGTGAACCAAAAGTGTTCGTCGACCATCGCAAATCGATGGGCTATGTCGACGGCTCCGTCGTCGACCGCGACGGCGTGCTGTGGAACGCTGTCTGGGGCGGCAAGGTGGTCAAGGCCTATGCGCCCGACGGCGCGTTGCTGCGCGAAATCCCGATGCCGGTGACGCAGCCCTCCTGCCCGGCCTTTGTCGGCGCCAAGGCCGACAGGCTGGCGGTGACCTCGGCGTGGAAGGGCAAGGACGACAAGCAGCGCAAGCTCGATCCCCAAGCTGGCATGACCTTCCTGCTCGGCATTCCCGTCAACGGCCGCTTCGAGCCGCGCGTGCTGATCGCCTGATACGGGCCACCGGCCCGCTTTGCGGGCTGGGACCTGGTTCTGTCACGCATCCGCCCGCCCCGGTCGGTTTCGCGAAAGCCGATCGCAGCAGTCGTGCGATGGTAGCGGCATGACCGCCGGGAGCCTTGCCATTCGATGCCGCGCAACCAGCCGAGACTGATCCTTGTCCACGAGCCGGAAAGAGCCTGTTGCGAACGGCTTGTCGCTGACGGCCATGCGCCGGAGCGTGCCGCCGAAATCTCGTCCTATCTGGCGCAGTCGACCGATCTGGCGGCGGAGTTCGACGCGCTGGCCGCGGCTTGCGACAAACGCGGCCTCGCCTTCGCGCCGGTCGAGTTGGATGAAGCCGCCGGCGTGCTTGCCGGCGCTGATCGGGAGGCCACCCTGGTCTGGACGTTGACCGACGGCGTCGCCTATTTCCGTGGTGGCGCCGCGCCCGCGCTGGCCAGGTTGAACGGGCTGCGGACGATCGGCGCCGATGATTCCGTGTTCGCGCTCTGCCAGGACAAGTTCCGCTCGGGCGCCGTGCTCGACGCGCTCGGCCTGCCGGTGCCGCGGGCCGGCCTGGCGCGGGACGGCAACTGGCTGGTCGCGCCCCCGGCCTCGCAAGCCGGCTGGTTCGTCAAGCCGAACCGGCTCGGTGCCAAGATCGGAATCTGGCCGGATTCGCGCGTCGATGATCTTGGCCATGCGCTGGAGCTTAGCCGGCGTGTCTTTGCCCACTATCGCGACGATGTCGTCGTCCAGCCCTATGTCGCCGGCCGCAATGTTCGCGCCAGCTTCCTCGGCCTGAAGCCAGACACCGGCGTCGAGGCGCTCGGCATCGCCTTTGTCGAGTCCGGTGGCGATTTCCAGACCATGGCTGACAGCCTGGCGCTCTATGGCGACACCGGCGTGGTCGCGAAGGCGGCTGGAACCTATGCCGAGCCTGAGCTCCAGCCTGTCGCCGCCAGCCAGCCGGCGGCCGATCGGGCGATCCGCGCCATGGCGCAAAAGCTGATTGGCGGGCTTGGCCTGAAGGACGTCTTTTCGATCGATCTCAGGCTCGAGGCCGACGACACCGTCCATCTCATCGAGTTCGAGGTCTGCCCCGGCCTGCCCTGCTTCGATTTTCGCGCCTATTGCGCCTCGCAATGGGGGCTGGGCCTCGCCGATGCGATGGCTGAAACCGCGAGGACCCGGCTAGGCTAGACGCCCTCGACCAGAACGATCTCGCCATCGGCCACTTTCTGGCGGATGGCGACGGCGCGCTGGTATTCCGGCGAGTGGTAGCAGTCATGCGCCGCGGCGAGCGACGGAAACTCGATGATGACATTGCGCGCGCGGCCCGCCCCCTCGGCCTTCTCATGCTCGCCGCCGCGCGCCAGGAACTGCGCGCCGAACCGCTCGAACGCCGGCTTCGCGGCGGCGACATAGTCCTTGTAGCCCTCGGCGTCGCGCACATCGACGCGGGCGACCCAGTATCCCTTTGGCATGCTTCTTCTCCCGGTTGCGGCGTTACGCCGAGCGCATCTCGTCAAGTATCGCTGCGGCCGCCGCGCGCCTGTCGTCGGCGGCGACGATCGGCCGGCCGACCACGAGATGGCTGGAGCCGTTGCGGATCGCCTGGGCCGGCGTCACCACCCGTTTCTGGTCGCCGTGGTCGCTTCCCTTGGGCCGTATGCCCGGCGTGACCACGGCCATGTTCGGCCCGACGATCCGGCGCACGGCTTCCGCTTCCTCCGCGGAACAGACGACGCCGCCCATGCCGGCATGCAGCGCCTGTTCGGCGCGCCGCAGCACCAGCGTGTGCGGATCGTATTCGTAGCCGGCGTCGATCATGTCCTGCTCGTCCATCGAGGTCAGCACGCTGACCGCGAGCAGGCAAAGATCGCTGCCCCTGGCCGCTTCCACCGCTGCCCGCATCGCCTTCGGATAGGAGTGGATGGTCAGCATCGACATGCCCATCCTGACGATGTTCTCGACCCCCTTGGCCACCGTGTTGTCGATGTCGAGCAGCTTCATGTCGAGGAAGATCTTGGTGCCGCCGCTGGCAAGCTCGCGGGCGAAGTCGAGCCCGCCGGCGAAGGCGAGCTGATAGCCGATCTTGTAGAAGGACACAGTGCCGTCAAGCTCGCGCACGGCCTTATCGGCCTCTTTCAGCGTCGGCACGTCGAGGCCGACGATCAGCCTGTCGCGCATGGTGTCGGCATGTTCGGGAATCATGCCTCGATCCGGCTGGACAGCATGCGCGAGGTTTCGATCAGTGTGCGGCATAGGCGCTCCATCGATTGGCGTAGTCTCTCGTCGCGGAAATGTCCATCCTGGTCGAAGGCGTCGCTGGCGCCCGAGACCGAGCATTCCGGCGTGACCACCTCGACCTGGCAGCGCACCAGCACGGCACGCAGATGATTGATGCAGCGTATGCCGGCGAACTTGCCGTCGGAGGAGGAGCAAAGGCCGGCCGGCTTGCCCGGAAACGGCCTCAACGAGCGGCTGCCGTCGCGGCGTATCCGGCTCACCCAGTCGACGCTGTTCTTGAGCAGCGGCGGGATCGAGCCGTTATATTCCGGCGTTGCGATCAACAGCCCGTCATGGCCGGCGATCAGCCGGCCGAGCCGCATGGCATTCTGCGGAATGCCTTCTTCCTTTTCCAGGTCCTCGTCCATGATCGGCAGCGGATAGTCGCCGAGCGAGATGCGCGTCACCTCGGCGCCCTGCATGGCAAGCTCTCGCTGCGCCACGTCGGCGGTCCTGCCGCTGAAGGCGCCCGACCGGACCGATCCGGCGAAGACGAGGATTCTTGGGATTACTGCCATTGGCCACCCTTGTTCTGGGACAGGTACAGAAAGGGGGCGTTCAAATCAACGGTTGGATGAGGAACCGGGAGTAGGGGAGTAAGGGAGTAAGGGAGTAGGGCAACAGGGGGAATGTAACGGCTCGATTTCCCTACTCCCCTACTGCCGTACTCCCCTATTCCCTTCTCATCTAATGCGCCTCGCGCCGGTAGATCCAAAGCTGCGTCGGCGGAATGTTGCGGATGATGAAATCGAAATGCTTGACCGTGTAGTCGCCACGGCCGGGCGGGATCGGCGACAGCGGACCGTAGGTCAGCTGCACGATCGGCCGGCCGGCGGGGATGCGGTCGAGCAGGCTTTCGATATAGGCGATGCGCTGGGCGACAGGGAAGTTGAGCAGTGGCACGCCGGAGACGACCGAATCGAACACCATGTCTCGCTTGTCGCCGAGCGTCGCGTTGAGATTGAAGGCGTCGCCCTCGATGACGTTGACGCCGGGATAGAGCTGACGCAGATGACGCACGAAATCGGTCGAGTATTCGACGGCGTAGAGATTTTCCGGCTTCACGCCCTGGGCCAGGATGGCACGCGTGATGACGCCCGTGCCGGGTCCGACTTCGAGCACCGGCAGGCCGGATCTCGGGTTGACGATCGAGGCCATCTTGCGGGCTGTGATGGAACTCGTGGGAACGATCGAGCCGACCGTCTTCGGCTTGTCGATCCAGCCCCTGAAGAACTTCAGCTCGTCGTCGAACTTCTCCGCCAGCGACTTGCGCAATCCGGGACCACGTGCCATGCGAGCTCTCCTCAACGCTCCCCGACCCGCTAATTAGCAGCTAGGTGGGACAAGGCAAGGCGTCAACCTGGCATAAGGTGTTGATGACGCTCGGGAAGCATCCCGGATGCATGCCGTTTCCAACGGTCACCGATCGCCGAACGACTCAAAAAAGTCCTTCATGCGGGCGAAGAAGCCGCTCGACTGGGGCGAATTGTCCTGCGAGGACAACTGCTCGAATTCTTCCAGCAGCTCGCGCTGGCGGCGCGACAGGTTCTGCGGCGTCTCGACCGCGGTCTGGATGTAGAGGTCGCCGACATTGGGCTGGCGCAGCACCGGCATGCCCTTGCCCTTCAGCCGGAACTGGCGGCCGTTCTGCGTGCCTTCGGGCACCTTCACCTTGGTCTGCGTGCCGTCCAGCGTCGTCACCTCGAACGAACCGCCAAGAGCAGCCGTCGTCATCGAGATCGGCACCTTGCAATAGAGATCGGCGCCGTCGCGCTGGAAGAATTCGTGCGGCTTGACCGCGAGGAAGATGTAGAGGTCGCCAGACGGACCGCCGCGCAAGCCAGCCTCGCCCTCATTGGCAAGCCGGATGCGGGTGCCGTCCTCGATGCCGGCCGGGATGTTGACCGACAGCGAGCGCTCCTCGGTGACGCGGCCCTGGCCGGCGCATTTCGGGCACGGGTCCTTGATCGTCTGGCCGCGGCCCTGGCACTGCGGACAGGTGCGCTCGATCGAGAAGAAGCCCTGCGTTGCGCGCACCTTGCCGTGGCCGTTGCACATCGAGCAGGTCGCCGGCTGGGTGCCCGGCTTGGCGCCGCTGCCCGAGCATTCCGAACAGGAGATCGAGGCCGGCACGCGGATTTGCGCGGTCTTGCCGGAGAACGCCTCCTCCAGCGAGATTTCCATATTGTAGCGCAGGTCCGCGCCGCGCTCGCGGCCGCCCGACGAGCGCCGCTGGCGGCCGCCCATCATGTCGCCGAAAATATCCTCGAAGATGTCGGCGAAGCCGCCGGCGCCGAAGCCCTGCGCGCCGCCATTCATGCCGCCATGTTCGAAGGCGGCGTGGCCGAAACGGTCATAGGCCGCGCGCTTCTGCGGGTCCTTCAGTGTCTCGTAGGCCTCGTTGATTTCCTTGAACTTGTGCTCGCAGGCGTGGTCGCCGGGATTGCGGTCGGGATGGAACTGCATGGCGAGCTTGCGGAAAGCGCTTTTGAGCTCCTTCTCGTCGGCGCCCTTTTGCACGCCCAGCGTCTCGTAGAAATCAGCTTTCATTTTTTCCCGCAGTCCGGATGCTCAACGTCTTGATGCACTGTTGCGTCGTTTGCCGGCACGTCGTTTCGATTTAGGTGCGATGGTGGCCGGATGCCAGCCTCGACGCGGGTTTGCCCGCGTTTTTTCGGCCGCGCCTAGCACTTTTTCAGCCAGGGTTGCAAAAAAGCCCGGCTTTGCGCCGGGCTTTTCGCTTTATCTGGCGTCAGACGGTTCAGGCCGACTTCTTCTTGTCGTCATCCTCGTCGATTTCCTCGAAGTCGGCATCGACCACGTCCGAGTCCTTGGCGGCGTCCGCCTTGGCGTCGGCCTCGGCCGCTTCCTTCTGCGAGGCTTCGTACATGGCCTGGCCAAGCTTCATCGAAGCTTCGGCGAGCGCCTGCGTCTTGGCCTCGATCTCGGCCGCGTCGTCACCCTCGGTGGCGGTCTTCAGCGCCGCGATCGCATCGGAAATCGCCGTGCGCTCGGTCTCGGAGACCTTGTCGCCATATTCCTTCAGCGACTTCTCCGACGAATGCACAAGCGCCTCGGCCTGGTTGCGGGCCTCGACCACGGCCCGGCGCTTCTTGTCGGCCTCGGCATTGGCCTCGGCATCCTTGACCATCTTCTCGATGTCGGTGTCCGAAAGACCGCCGGACGCCTGGATGCGGATCTGGTGCTCCTTGCCGGTGCCCTTGTCCTTGGCAGAGACGTTGACGATGCCGTTGGCGTCGATGTCGAAGGTGACCTCGATCTGCGGCACGCCGCGCGGCGCCGGCGGGATGCCGACCAGGTCGAACTGGCCGAGCATCTTGTTGTCGGCCGCCATCTCGCGCTCGCCCTGGAAGACGCGGATGGTCACCGCCGACTGACTATCCTCGGCGGTCGAGAACACCTGGCTCTTCTTGGTCGGGATCGTCGTGTTGCGCTCGATCAAGCGGGTGAACACTCCGCCAAGCGTCTCGATGCCCAGCGACAGCGGCGTCACGTCGAGCAGCAGCACGTCCTTGACGTCGCCCTGCAGCACGCCGGCCTGGATGGCGGCGCCGAGCGCCACGACCTCATCGGGGTTGACGCCCTTGTGCGGCTCCTTGCCGAAGAACTGCTTCACGATCTCCTGGATCTTGGGCATGCGGGTCATGCCGCCGACCAGGACGACCTCGTCGATCTCGCCGGCCTTCAGGCCGGCGTCCTTGAGCGCCGCCTTGCAGGGATCGATCGTGCGCTGGACGAGATCCTCGACCAGGCTCTCGAACTTCGCCCGGGTCAGCTTCAGCGTCAGGTGCTTCGGCCCGGTGGCGTCGGCGGTGATGAAGGGCAGGTTGATCTCGGTCTGCGTCGTCGACGACAGCTCGATCTTGGCCTTCTCGGCCGCCTCCTTCAGGCGCTGCAAGGCAAGCTTGTCGGCCTTCAGGTCGATGCCCTGTTCCTTCTTGAACTCGGCCGCCAGATACTCGACCAGGCGCATGTCGAAATCCTCGCCGCCGAGGAAGGTGTCGCCATTGGTCGACTTCACCTCGAAGACGCCGTCGCCGATCTCGAGCACGGAAATGTCGAAGGTGCCGCCGCCAAGGTCATAGACGGCGATGGTCTTGCCGTCCTTCTTGTCGAGGCCGTAGGCAAGGGCTGCCGCGGTCGGCTCGTTGATGATGCGCAGCACCTCGAGGCCGGCGATCTTGCCGGCGTCCTTGGTCGCCTGGCGCTGGGCGTCGTTGAAATAGGCCGGAACGGTGATGACCGCCTTCTCGACCTTCTCGCCGAGATAGGCTTCCGCCGTCTCCTTCATCTTCTGCAGGATCATGGCCGAGATCTGCGAGGGCGACTGCTTCTTGCCGCCGGCCTCGACCCAGGCATCGCCATTGTCGCCCTTGACGATCTTGTAGGGGACAAGCTTCTTGTCCTTCTCCGTCACCGGATCGTCATAGCGGCGGCCGATCAGGCGCTTGACCGCGAAGATGGTGTTTTCAGGATTGGTGACCGCCTGGCGCTTGGCCGGCTGGCCGACGAGGCGCTCGCCGTCGCCGCTGATGGCGACGATGGAAGGTGTCGTGCGCGCGCCTTCCGCATTCTCGATGACCTTCGGCTCCTTGCCATCCATGATGGCGATACAGGAGTTGGTCGTTCCCAGATCGATACCGATTACTTTTGCCATTGTTCTAGTCTCTCCGCTAAGCAGGCTCTCAGGACCCGTGAAGGCGTTCCGACGAAAGCCCCTGTTCACAAGAAATCCCGTTCCGGCAACCGGCTTTCCGGCGCCGAACGGCTTGGCGCGTATATAAGAACAGGCCGGACGGCGCGCAAGCATTCTGCGCAAGGCGTCCACTATCCCGGTCCACGGCAGGGAAAAGGCCTAAATCACGCGTACCGCAGCCGATTTGCCGCCGGACATGGCCAAACTTGCCGAATCCGAGGCGGGCAAAAACGTCGCAGCCGCCGCAATCAGCGCCCGAATGCCTCGACGCAGAGTGCCTGCAGCTTTGGGAAGATCGCCTTTCCACCGGCGATCACCTTCGTCCCCTGGCCGATGACGGTTGCCGGATCAGGCGTGAGGACCGAGCCGCCGGCTTCCTCGACCAGCAGCATGCCGGCCAGGCAATCCCAGGCGTTCATGTGTTCCTCGACATAGCCGAGCAGACGGCCGGAGGCGGCATAGGCGAGCATCAGCGCGCCCGACGCGTTGCGGTAGAAGACGCCGCCTTCGGCCATGATCTGGCGGATGAGCACGGCGACATGCTCGGTGTTGGCCCGGTTCGACAGCCCGGTTCCGACCGAACCTTCCGTGAGGCTCGCACCCTTGCTCGCCGTGATCGGCCTGCCGTTGACGAAGGCGCCGCCGCCGCGATGGCCGTGGAAGGTCTCGCCAGTCGAGGGCTCGTGGATGACGCCGACGACCGTCTCTCCGTTACTGGCGCAGGCGATCACCACGCACCAGGCCGGAATGCCGCGCACGAAATTGGCGGTGCCGTCGATCGGGTCGATCACCCAGACATGGCCTGTCGTGCCCGCGACCGCGGCATGTTCCTCGCCGACGATGCCGTCCTGCGGATAGGCGTCGGCGATCGCCGCGCGGATGAACAGCTCGACCTCGCGGTCGCCGTCCGAGACCAGGTCCTGATGACCCTTGCTCTCGACGGTCAGGTTTTCCAGGTCGCGGAAATATTTGAGCCCGAGCTCGCCGGCCCGTCGCGCGAGGTCGATGGCAAAGCGCGTTCGCGCGTCGAGGTCATTTGTCACGGGCAGGCTCTCGGTCGGGATGGGTGGTCCGCCATAGCAAAAGGCGTTGCCCGGCAAAAGCAGGCAAAAGCGCCTTGTCGGTCTCAGGCCGCTTGCGACAGCGATTTGTGGACGTCGGCAAGGATCTCGAACGAGCGCACCCTGGCCGCATGGTCGAAGATTTGCGCCGTCACCATCAGCTCGTCGGCGCCGGTGCGCCGCACGAAGGCGTCGATGCCTTGCCGCACCGTTTCCGGCGACCCGACCACGGCGCAGGACAGCGCCTGGCCGAGCATGGTCTTCGCCATCGGGTCCAGCGTCTGCTCGTAGCCCTCGACCGGCGGCGGCAACCGGCCGGGCCGGCCGGTGCGCAGATTGACGAAGGCCTGCTGCAGCGAGGTGAACAAAAGCCGCGCCTCGGCATCGGTCGGCGCGGCAAAGACGTTGAGGCCGAGCATGACATAGGGCCTGTCGAGCTCAGCCGACGGCTGGAAGCGCGAGCGGTAGACTTCCAGCGCATGGTCGAGCTCGGCCGGCGCGAAATGCGAGGCGAAGGCGTAAGGAAGGCCGAGCAGCGCGGCGAGCTGCGCGCCGTAAAGGCTGGAGCCGAGGATCCAGACCGGCACTTTCTGGCCTTCGCCGGGCACGGCGCGGA
>NZ_RZOF01000163.1:0-13075 GCF_003998955.1 Mesorhizobium sp. M4B.F.Ca.ET.017.02.2.1
CGCCATTGTTGCGTGAGATGTCCCGATGCAGTTCGGCGCGATCGGCTTCAATGCCGGCAGCGTCGAGGCCGCTGCCCTCAATGCGCTGGGCCGGAGCACCAATCTGGGTTTGCGGCTCCAGGGCAATGCCCTGCGCTTCCAGGCTGCGATGATCGATGCGGGCGTCGATGTCGAGTTCGGCAAGGCGCTCATTGGCAAGCTCCGCCCATCGCTCGCGCCAGCGCTCGACCAATTCCGTCTGGTTCCAGTCGCGCATCTTCGCCCCGAAACCATTCTCGTCCACCGATCGCATGGTAAGCATGACATGAGCATGCGGCTTGGGACTGCCGTCCTCTGCCCTGTCCCAATGCACGTTGAGGTCGGCGACCATGCCTCGGCTGACGAACTCGGCCTGCACGAAGTCCCGCGCCAGCTCGATGCCTTGCCCCTGGCTTAGTTCGCGCGGAAGGGCGAACTCCACCTCGCGGGCAAGCTGCGCATCCTTGCGCAGCTCGAACGCTTCGACATCGTTCCACAGCTGTCCTCGGTCGGTCCAGGCTTCGGGCGCATTCTCCGGCAGCATGACCTCGGAATGGACGACACCGCGCTTGGCGGAGAAGTCGTGACTGCGCTCAATCCGCTCATCCCGCAGTCGCGAGGCAGAACGATAAGCGGCCGAGGCAACAGCACTGGAGCCAGCCTTGCGGCCAATGACCTTGACGTGAAGATGATAGATCGCCATCGCGACCAGATCATTTGCACGTCAAAGCGCACGTCGGCACGACGTATAAGCGCGCCCTCCCTCGAAAAAATCTCGGGATGGACCAGCCCGTCCCGGGCTGTCTCGGCAACCCTGAAGCCTTCCGGCAGATGCTCCCCTATCATCATCCGATCGACAAACCGACGGAGACCGCCATGCGCAAACCACGTGACTTCGACGCCGAACTGAAGGCATTGGAAGACAAAGCCAAGGAACTGAAAAACCGAAAGGTCCAGCAGCTTGGCGAACTGGTCATCGCCACCGGCGCCGATCAACTCAGCACCGACGAACTGGCCGGCGCGCTGGTCGCAATCGCCGAGATGAAGGACGCCGCAAAGCGTGAGGCATGGGCCAAGCGTGGGGTGGCGTTTTTCGACAGCGGATCGCGGCGAACTCATCCAACGCCTAAGCGCAACCTGCGCAGAGCTCCAGCGCAACCGGGCGGCCCACAAGCGTCGGCAAGCGGCGATGGCTCGCAATGACATGCGCACCTGGCAGGTCGAGCGCCGCAAGCGGACCAGGTACCTGATCGAACTCGGAGGTCTCGTCCTCAAGGCAGGCGTCGTCGAACTTACCAATGACGATCGCGCCATCATTTATGGGGCGATGCTCTGGATCGCCGCGAAGCTGCAGAGCGACGAAAGCGACCATGCGCGCGAGCTATGGGCCACGAAAGGTAGGCAGGCGTTCGATGCGGAAAGGCGTGAAGAGAAGAATAATCAGTAGCTTTGGCTGATCGATCCGGGCGGCGCGAAGCCTCAACAGCGGAGCCCCGCCCACGCTGCAACAGAACTGCTTGGGCTGTGGTCTAAGGGGTCAGATGTGCTCGTCGGAGCCGAAAGCGGACGACATTCTTCGGTCAGCATTTCTGAAGCACTCGTTCCGCTCACGCCCTCCAAGGTCGCCTTGACGATCTACAAGCAACTTAGACTTGAAGCGGACACTTGGCTGACGCTGCTCCAATGATAGCGGCGGGCGATTATCACTCAGTAGGAACACTCTATCAAGCCCTACGCATCAGCGCTTGTTGGCTGTTCCTTCTGTGAGTTGACGGGATCGCGTGAATGCGAAGTTAGCGACGGCGGTATCCTGAATCCCCGTGCCGGTGAGATCCGCGATCGTAATCTGGTCGGCACCTGTCCGCCCCGATACCTCACCGGCAATAATCTGTCCGAGTTCGGCGAAAGGTTCATTTTCCTCAACAAAACCCGCCTTGATCGCGTGGTGCAATTCGCCGAGACGCCTCGTTTGTGCCAGACTGTCGGCCACATAGATGTCGGCGTCGGCGATCACCTGAGGCTCGATCTCATTTTTATGTTCAGCGTCCGAGCCCATTGCTGTGATGTGCTGACCAGGTTCAAGCCATCGCGATGAAAAAATAGGGCTATCAGCTGGCGTCGTCGTGACAATGACATCTGCGCCTGCGACAGCTTGCTCCTGGGTCGGGCAGGCGACCACTGGGATCTCCAACTCATCTGAGAGTTCGCGCGCTGCGAGGCGAGCCTTGGCTTCCTCACGCGCCCATATACGCGCCGAACGAATTGGGCGCACCAACATGAGAGCACGCAACTGAAGACGTGCCTGCTGACCCGCGCCGAAAATGGCCACGCTCGAAGCATCTTTGCGGGCGAGGTACTTGGCGGCGACCGCGCCGGCTGCGGCCGTGCGCAAATCCGTCAGGTAACCGTTATCCAGCAGCAGTGCCTGTACTATACCCGTCGTGCTGGACAACAAGACCATCAAGCCATTGGTGCTCGCCAAGCCAATCTCAGGATTGCCGAAAAAGCCGGGGCTGATTTTGATGGCGAAACCGTCCAGTCCTGGAATGTAGGCGGTCTTGACGTCCACTTCTCCGCGATGTTCGGAAATGTCGAGCCGCAGGATCGGCGGCATGACAACCTTGCCTGTAGCCAAGGTACGAAATGCCTCCTCCACGCAGCGGACGATGTCGAGGTCCAATCTCACCAGGCCCCTTAGCTGATGCTCGGTCAAGATTTGCGGTTTTGCGGTATTCATTCGTGACCCGTTTCGTCTGTGATGAGGCGGCGATGCAGTTGCATATCGATGTTGCGGCCCGATAGAACGGTTACAGTGGTCCCTCGTCTGTCAACCTTGTTTGCAATTAGCGCTGCGATCCCCACGGCCCCCGCTCCCTCGACAATCTCGCGTTCATGCAGGTAGGCATGTTGGACACCGGCTGCGATCTCGGCCTCGCTCAAAAGGATGACGTCGTCCAGAAGGTCTCTGCACATGGCAAACGTCAGCTGGTTGTTGAGACCAATGCCGCCGCCCAAAGAATCCGCGAGACTGTCGAATTCCTCCACTTGAATCGGGTGACCGGCATCCAAACTGGCTTTCATCGCGGCGCCTCGCGCCATCGTAATTCCAATCACGTGCGTTTTAGGCAACTTGGATTTGATCGCGCGTGCAACACCCGAGGCTAGGCCACCGCCAGAAAGCTGAATCAGTACGGTCGCGCAATCCGGGAGTGCTTCAACGATTTCCAGCCCCAATGTCCCTTGGCCGGCAATGACCGCTGGATGATCGAACGGCGGAATCGGATACAAACCCTGGCTCGCGACCAACCGCTCGACCTCATCCTGCGCGTCATCCTGTGAGCGTCCTACAATGTGGATATCGGCCCCAAGGCGGCGAATTTCCGCAATCTTGTTGTCCGGCACCAAGCTCGACATACATATGGTTGCCTTCACGCCACACGCTTTCGCTGCGAACGACAACGCCCTTCCGTGATTGCCTGTAGAAGCGGCAACGACGCCTCGCGCGCGTTCGGCGCAGGTCAACTGATGAAGCGCGTTAAACGCGCCTCGCAACTTGAAGCTCCCCGTGGTCTGATGATGTTCGAGCTTGAGGTGAACGGGCACACCACAGAGTTCCGATAGCGAGCGCGATGGAACGAGCGGGGTCGCAAGAATGTTGCCGCGAATCCGATCGCGAGCCCTTTCGATGTCTTGTAAATCAATCAATCTGCACCCCGCAGCTAACTCCCGTGCGATTTTATCCGAAGCAGACACTCGCCCATAGCCGAGGTCTGCCTCGAACACCCCTTGCCTTGACCTTCCTACCAGGTGACCGCGATATATTTGGTCTCACAGAACTCAAGTATCCCGTGGTGGGCGCCCTCGCGGCCGAGTCCGCTCTGCTTCGTTCCACCGAAAGGTGCTGCGGGGTCAGACACGATACCGCGATTGAGCCCGACCATGCCGCTGTCCATTTGCTCCGAGACGCGCATGCCGCGCGCCAGATCTCGGGTGTAGACATACGATATGAGTCCATATTCCGTGGCATTGGCCAGGTCGATAACTTCATCCTCGCTATCGAAAATAGTGAGTGCGGCGATCGGGCCGAAAATCTCCTCGGCCGAAATCCGTGAGGTCGGAGTGACGCCGGACAACACGGTTGGAGCGAAGAAGTTTCCTTTACCGTCGAGCGGTTCGCCCCCGACAAGCACCTTGGCGCCTCTCGCGGTTGCGTCAGTTACCAAACCTGTGAGCCGCTCGACCGCCTTCCGGTTGATCAACGGACCGCATTGCGATCCGGGATCATACCCGGCTCCGACCGTCAGCGACCTCATCCGCTCGACAAGCCGGACGGAAAATGCTTCGGCGATCCCGGACTGGACGTAGAAGCGGTTCGCTGCCGTACAGGCTTCCCCGCCGTTGCGCATTTTCGCCACCATTGCGCCCTCGATCGCCGCATCCAGGTCGGCATCGTCGAACACGATGAAGGGTGCATTTCCGCCGAGTTCCATAGAGCATGACACAACGGTTGCAGCTGCTTCGCGCAGGAGTGTTTTGCCGACCTCGGTGGAACCGGTGAAGGAGAGCTTACGCACGCGGGGATCGTTCAGCATGGCACGGACTACTTGCCCGGACTGGGACGTGGTGACCACGTTGACCACGCCGTCAGGCACTCCAGCCTGCTTGTAAAGGTCAGCCAATACGAGCGCGGTCAGCGGCGTCTCCGTGGCCGGCTTCAAGACGCATGTGCAGCCCGCCGCCAGCGCCGGTCCGATCTTGCGAGTGGCCATCGCAGCCGGAAAATTCCAGGGAGTGACGAGAACAGCAACTCCGATTGGCTGGTGTTGAACGATGATCTTGTTTGCGCCAGCCGGCGCCGTCGATATCTCGCCATTGAGACGAACTGCCTCTTCGGCAAACCAGCGAAAGAACTCCGCAGCGTAGGCCACCTCTCCCAGCGCATCGTTCAAGGTCTTGCCGTTTTCCAGACTGATCAGTTTGGCCAACATTTCCTTGTTTTCGATCATGAGCTCGAAGCAACGCCGCAGGATCTCTGAACGCTTGCGCGGAGCTGTGGCCGCCCAGCTCTTCGCGGCTCTGTGGGCACTCGCAATAGCCTCCATGGCGTCGTCGACGGTCGCATCCGCAACGGACACGATCACGTTTCCGTTCGATGGATCAATGACGTCTATGCTCTTCCCGTCAGAACCGGCTCTCCATTGACCGTCGATGAAAAGACCGGTGGGCAGTGAGGAGACACTTAGAGGCGTAGAAAGGTTTACAACAACGTTCATGGTCTTCAGCCTTTTCTCTTTGATCGGAAGAAAGGATCTGGCAGTTCCGCAAGATACACTTGTCATCCCGTTGGATTAGCGCCGATGGCTTTGCAAATCCGAACGTCCGGCCGGTGCTTCGCGAACACCCGCGGACACGGCACCCCGCGTCGTGTCACACAGGAAACAGCCATGCCATATCGCCTCACGCTTTCTTGCGGCGGCGCAGCGTCTTCCGGTCATTGTGCTCATACATCCAGTAGACGAGTGGAATGAACCATGGACGGCCGCGAAAGAACGGCACGGCCTTTGGAGCCTGATCGAAATCGAAGGCCGAACGCGGCTGCTCGGTGTCTTCAAGGATCTTGAGTGCTGCCTTCTTACCGAGCCACCGCGCCCACACGATTCCGGAACCGCAATAGCCAGTCGCGTAGATAGCGTTGCCGCGGGAAAATATGCGCGGGATCATGTCCCGGTGCATGGCGACATTCCCGAACCAGCTGTGCGTGATGCCCACATTCTTCAGTTCTGGAAAAAGTCTGGCGAGTTCCGTCCGCAGATTGAGGGTCGGCGTGGCCGGATCGCCCGCAGTTGTGCCGTCGCGCCCGCCAAACAATATACGCGACCCGTCGGGCACCGGGCGGTAGTAGTAGCTCAACTTGCGCATGTCGCCATACATCATGCCCGCGGGCATCAACCGATCCATTACCTCTTTGTCTAGCGGTTCGGTGGCAATGATTCGGCTGCGAACCGGCACCAAACGACGGCGTAGCCATGGATCGAACCCATCGGTGTATCCGTCCGTGCATACAAGGAGTTTCTTCGCCAGCACATCGCCGCGCTGGGTGGTGATCCGCACGCCTGCCCTATCACTTGCCCATTCCAGGACGGCGGTATTCTCATGAAGAATGGCATCGGTCTCGCGCGCGACTCGGATCATGCCGGCGAGCAACTTCGCAGGCTGAAGGCCGCCAATGTCCATGCGAACCATGCCACCAACATAGAGGTCGGTTCCGATATAGTTCCTCACGTCCGATCCCTGGACGGCGAACGTTTCGATGCCAAGGCTGTCGTGAAGAAAGCCCGCATGGCGCCGGAGCTCCTCTGTTTCTTCGGCGTTCATCGCACCTTCGAACAAGCCGGACAGCGTGAAGTCAGCCTTAATGCTCTCCGCCTTGAGAAACCGCCAAAGGTCCTGCCGCGCGGTCTGGCCTTCCAAGAGGATGCCGTTCGCTCTATCCAAACCGAAGCGACGGATCAGTTCCTTGCGGCTAGGCCTGATGCTGCCGCTGCGATGAGAAGCGTGATCTTGACGCCCTCGAGCAGAAAGGGAAACGCATACGCCATGATGCCCAAGTCCATGTCACATCCCTCCGAAGCCGCGATTGAGGACCCGTTCGATCCTCGAGAATGCGGTTTGGCTGGCGAGCGTCATGGCGAAGAACAAGGCCGCAGCGATGCAATAGAAAAACAGCGGCGATCGGGTGATCCCGGCGGCGATTGCAGCGGTCCGCATCAGCTCCTGCAGGCCAACGACCGAGATCAACGACGTATCCTTGATCGTCATCTGCCACACATTGTTTATGCCGCCCAGTGCAAGCCTCAGGGCGAGCGGAAAGGTGATGCGAAAGAACGTCACCATTCGCGGAAGCGCCAAGGACCGAGCGGCCTCCAGCATCCCGGCGGGCACGGCTTGGAGTGCGCCGCGGATGACCTCAATGGAGTAGGCACAGGATATCGCGGCAATCGCTATCACGCCGACGATCATCGGATAGGCATTCTCGGCAGCCTGCTCATAGCCGAACGTCCCGGCGACGGTTCTTACCCAGTCCAAGGAGCCGTAGAACAGCAGGTAGATCACCAACAGCCCAGGAATACCGCGGATCAAGATGCTGTAAGCATCCACCAACTGTGAGACGAGCACCACCTTCTGCCAGCGCAGGATGGCCAGTGGAGTCGCCACCACGAAACCGAGAAGCATGCCGAGCAGCCCGATCGCTATTGTCACTGCACTGCCGCGCAGGAGAGCCAGCGCCCAGCCATGCGCGACCATCAGAACCCAGAAATCCTCCATAGACTCCTCCCGTCCGCCTGCCTTGGTGTTGCCCAAGGCAGGCCCCTCCTATCGAAGATCACTTCTTGCAGGGGATGGTGTAATCGTCCTGGAACCACTGCATGGAAGCTTTCTTGACCGTGCCGTCGTTGATCATTTTGCAGAGAGCCACGTCGACCTTTGCCTTGAGATCGGTGTTGCCTTTGCGCATCCCAACACCCATGCCTCGGCCGAGGACTTCCGGATCGTCCGTGGAAATTACCTTGACGTCGATTTTCGCGAAGTTCGCGCCGTCCGGCGTTGCGAGGAAGTCGACCCAGGTTGGTGAATCGCCGAAAGCTACGTCGATGCGACCGCTGGCGAGGTCGGCCGTCAACTGGGTAACGGCGTCGTAAGTTTTCAGGTCGGCGCCCGTCATCCGCTTCTCTATGAACCTGGCGTAAGTAGTGCCTGTGGGGACACCGACACTCTTGTCGACGATCGCCTTCTTGATTTCATCAAGACTTTTCAGGGCGGCCAGCGGCGAGTCCTTCGCAACGACGAAGTAGAGAGGTGTCGTCGCATAAGGGATCGAATAGTCAATTTTCTTTTCTCGCTCAGCCGTAATGCCAAGACCTGAGATGATAACGTCAAATCGATCGCTGTCCATTGAAGGAACAAGCGAGCTGAATGTCTGGACGACGAACTTACATTGGACCTTCAGTTCGGCGCAGATCCCTTTGGCGATATCAGCGTCGAAGCCGGTGACGTTGCCATTCGGGTCGGCCATGCTGAACTTCGGCGCATCGCCTTCGGTGCCGATTCGCAGGACACCTTCCTCGGCGGAGGCCATGCTCGCCACCCCGACGACGAGCACGCCGGATGCGAATGCGGACCTAATAAGCTTGCTGATGTTCATTCTCAGTTCCCCTTGTTTGGTTCTTGATCTTCCCAGTGCCTGCCTTCAGGCATTGGCCGGCATCACGCTCGAAAGAAACCGCTTCACCGCTTCGCTCGCGGGGTTTCGAAACAGTTCTTCCGGCGTGTCATCCTGCTCGAGGCGGCCCTTTTGCAGGAATAACATTCGGTTCGACAGCTCCCTTGCGAACCGCATTTCGTGCGTCACAAGGAGGATTGTCGCACCTTCCTCTGCGAGTTTTCGTATGATCTTCAAGACCTCTCCGACCAGTTCCGGATCGAGTGCGGAGGTCGGTTCATCGCACAGCATCAGTTTCGGGCGCATCGCCAGGACGCGGGCGAAGGCGACGCGTTGCTGCTGGCCACCCGAAAGCTGCTGCGGGTAGCGGTCGCGGAAGGTTTCCATGCCGACCTTCGACAACGCCCACAGCGCGATTTCTTCTGCCTCCTTCCGCGACAACTTGAGGACGTAAACGAGCGCTTCGGTCACGTTGCCGAGAACGGTTCGATGCGGCCAAAGATTGAAATTTTGAAACACCATTCCGATGTGACGTCGAACGGTTCTGACTGCGGCCGCGTTGACAATTTTTGGCTTTCCCTGGGCGTCGGAGGTGACAGAGATGGCCTCTCCATTGAACTCGATCTGCCCGGAAGTCGGCGTCTCCAAGAAATTGGTGCAGCGAAGCGCGGTGCTTTTCCCGCAACCCGACGACCCGATGAGCGAGACGACCTCGCCCTGCCTTACGGTAAAGCTAACTCCGTCCAACACCTTTGTGGAGCCAAAGACCTTCACGAGATCTTTGACCTTCAGAACTTCGGTGGCGCGTGAGATCTTGCGATGCAGCATGCTAACCGGCCACCGCGCCTTGCTGATCCATGTTTACGAGCACGCTGTCCACAGCCGCCTTGGCAATACCGACCATCTCATCGATCTCCGCCTCCGTCATGACCAGCGGCGGCGCAAAGCCCAGGATGTCTCCATGCGGCATGGCGCGAGCAATGAGGCCTCGATCGCGGGCTGCCTGCGAAATGCGTGCACCGACCTTCAGGCCCGGATCGAAACTGGCCTTTGTTCCGCGGTCGGCGACGAACTCCAAGGCTGCCAGCATGCCAATGCCGCGAACCTCGCCGACGATAGGATTCTGTGCGAATTCCGCCTTCAACCGGGCAAGAAGATAATCGCCTTTCCGAGCCGACTGACCGGCAAGATCTTCACGTTCGACGATGTCGAGGACAGCGTTCGCCGCAGCAGCGCTGATGGGATGTCCGGAATAGGTATAGCCATGCGAGAAGGCGCCAACGCGAGCTGTCGCTTCCTCCATCACCTCGAAGACTTTCTGTGACACGATCGACGCCGAAAGCGGCGCATAGCCCGATGTCAGGCCCTTGGCGATGGTTACCAGGTCGGGCTCGATGCCATAGAGGTCCGATCCGAACATGGCGCCGGTGCGCCCAAAGCCGCAGATCACCTCGTCGGCGATCAACAGGACATCGTATTTGCGAAGCACAGCCTGAATCTTGGACCAGTAGCCGGACGGCGGCGGCGTGATGCCGCCGGTGCCCAGAACGGGTTCCGCGATGAAAGCGCCCACGGTGTCTGGGCCCTCGGCCAGGATCAGCGCCTCAAGTTCATCGGCGCGCCGCGCCGAAAAATCCTCTTCCGTTTCCCCGGGATGCGCACCGCGATAGAAGTGCGGGACGCCGGTGCGAAGAATGCCGGAAAATGGCAGGTCCATGTGGTCATGATAAAAGCCAAGTCCCGTCATCGACCCTGAGACGACAGAACAGCCGTGATAACCTCGTTCGCGGGCAATGATCTTCTTTTTCTGTGGCTTGCCACGCAAGTTGTTGTAGTACCATACGATCTTCGCCTGGGTCTCATTCGCGTCCGAGCCGGACAACCCGTAGAAGACTTTGGACATATTGCCCGGCGCCATCCTGACCAGCCGGTCCGAAAGCCGCGCCAGCGCTTCCGTCGTGTGCGCCGCATAGGAATGATAGTAGGCAAGCTTATAGGCTTGGCGCGCGATTGCCTCGGCCACTTCGGTGCGGCCATAGCCGATGTTGACGCAATAGAGGCCGGCAAAGCCGTCGATATATTCCCGGCCGCTAGCGTCTTGAATCCTGACGCCCCTGCCAGTCTCGACGATCGTCGGATGGATTCCCCCGGATGCATAGTCCTTGAGATAGGTGAAGGGATGGAGCACCGTCTTGCGGTCCATCTCCGCGATTTCAGCAACATTTGCCATTCGCCATTGTCCCTACGCAGCCAAGCCGCGTCTGCCGTGCCGCATGTCTTCCGACATATCGGCGCCGACTGTGTCGATGAGTGAAGGCTAATGGAACGAGCGCGCTGATTTTGCGATGAAACTGAAGGAATGATGCAGGATTCCTGCTTTGTTTTTGGCAGGATGCAGAAATCACGCAGAAGGACGGTCACCCGGATTGGTCGCCTGAAGGGCGCCCGCAGACGCGCAACCATCACATAGCCCAAACCCTCGGCGAGATGATGGGCCTTCCGGCACTGCGTGCGAAGGCGCCACTCGTTGGACTAGGGGCGAGCGCGCCGAAATCGCCCCGGCAAAGCCGGAGACCATCTCCGGTCCGACCGCTATCGAGGTTGCGGGTCTCTGGAACGGAAGCGACTCCATGAACCGCTGACTTCGGACAGGCTCGGTTTGGTCAACCACGAGCGACATGCTCGTGGCTTGGGATTTTACCCGAACGTGAAAGAGCCATTCGAGCTGGCAGCGTCCACGGGCCCGTTGTGTAACTCGATCGACAGAGGGCGAGTGACCTTCGGTCGGTTTGCTCAAGAGGCGAACGAGACCGCAGTTCGTGCTGGTTTTGCGACCGGCAGATAGACCTCCTGCGCAATGAGCACGCATTGCGGCACATTCTGCCAGGCTGTTGGACTTATGCTTGATCAACAAGGCAGTTTGATGGGACCAGGCATGGATCGCTTAGGCCGAAGGCGCCGACTTCGAGTGCTAGGGCGCGCTTGTCGATTTCCAAATGGCGGTACTGCGAAGGATCTATTCGAAAACGTTTGCGACCCCGTAGCTCTCGGCCTTCCGGCTCCACCAGGTCATGCAGGATTTGGAGCCCGCTAGGGATATCGTTCTTCCCGCGCTGAGACTGGCGTCGGCAATTGGGTGTTGCCTCCAAGCGTTCAGGGCAACGCGATTCGCATCCTGAGGACGACCAATGTGCAGCTTTCTCGGGGTAACGTAATCGCGATCAACAATTCAAATGTGCGGGGATGCTTATGCGGCTTGATCAACTTGACGCGCGCCTGCTGAGAATGGTGCAGACATACAATCGCCACACGAGCGAGGAACTCGGCGATATGGTGGGCCTTTCCGCAACCGCGGTGCAAAGGCGTGTCAAGCGCTTGCGGGATGAGGGAGTGATCGAGGCCGACATCTCCGTCGTAAAGCCCAAAGCCGTCGGCCGTCCGATCGCAATGCTGGTATTGGTGTCTCTCGAACGTGAGCGGGTGGATATAGTCGACCGTTTTAAGCAGTCCATTCGACACACGCCGGAGGTCATGAATGGCTATTATATAACCGGCGATGCGGATTTCGTGCTGATCGTCACGGCGAAGAGCATGGAAGATTATGAGAGTTTCACCCGTAAGTTTTTTTATGAGAACCCTGATATCAAGGGGTTCAAGACGATGGTGATTATGGACCGGGTCAAGGTCGGCTTCTCTGTGCCGATCGACGCAGCCGATTTCTCATGACGCTGACGAAATGGGTTCAATTGCCTGAGGCGATTGGCCTGATGAGGACAAGCGGCGAGGTGGCCTCTGGCTATGGAAGCGTTCATCCTCTGTGGGAATGGCGTGCGTTAAGCAACGGGCTGCTGCTCCCATGGGAGATTGGTGATGCAATTTGCGTTGAATAGTGAGCAGGCCATTGGCTATAGAAGCAGAAGTGCCTCTGAAGCAGCCCAGTGCTACAAAAGTTGGCACGCCTCTGACCTTGGCGAAGATGAGGACTAGAAATAGCCGAGGATGGATTTCACCTCGAGGTACTCCAGCATGCCCTCGACGCCGTACTCGCGCCCGTTTCCGGACTGCTTGAAGCCGCCAAACGGTGCGTGGGGATCCCAGGCCGGGTAGTTGAGATGCACCTGACCGGCGCGGATCCGCGACGCGACGTCCTTGGCGCGGTTTATATCTCTGCCCTGTATATGCGCCCCGAGGCCATAGACGGTGTCGTTGGCGATGGTGACGGCCTCCTCCACCGTCTCGTATGGAATGATGCACAGGACTGGACCGAAGATTTCCTCCTGGGCAATACGCATGCCCGTGCGCACCTCGGAAAAAATCGTCGGCTTGACGTAGAGCCCGGCATTCAGGCCTTCTGGACGACCTTGTCCACCAGTGACGAGCTTCGCGCCTTCGGAAATGCCGACGCCGATCATGGTCTGGATTCTGTCGAACTGGGCTCGGTTGGCGATCGCACCATGGGTGGTGGTCTCCGCCAGAGGATCGCCAACGACGATCTCTTCCGCGGCGCGCTCGGCGATTGACTCAATGTCGGTCAACTGCGCGCGCGGCACTATCATGCGCGTTGGCGCACTGCACGACTGACCCAGATTGCGGAAGGCAGCGGCTATGCCGAGAGGGATGGCGCGATCGAGATCAGCATCCGGCAGGATCACGTTGGGCGACTTTCCGCCGAGCTCCTGCGCGACGCGCTTCACCGTTGGTGCTGCCGCCTGTGCCACCGCAATTCCTGCACGTGTAGAGCCGGTAATCGAGATCATGTCGACATTGGCATGTGACGCAAGAGCAGCCCCGACGCAAAGGCCGTCCCCATTGACGAGATTGAAGACACCAGCCGGG
>NZ_RZOF01000164.1:0-13061 GCF_003998955.1 Mesorhizobium sp. M4B.F.Ca.ET.017.02.2.1
GTCCCAGTTGCGTCTCCAGCCGCTGGACCGTCAGCGTGTCGGCCAGCGCGAAGCCGAGCCTGACACCGGCAAGGCCGAAGAACTTGCCGAAGGAACGCAGCACGACGATGCCGCCCTGCCCGACATCGCCGGCCAGGCTTTCCCCTCCCGGCCCGACATCCATGAACGCCTCGTCGACGACCAGCAGGCCGCCCTTGGCGCGAAGGTGGGCGGCAAGCTGAAGCAGTCTTTCGCGCTCGACGACGCGACCGTCCGGATTGTTGGGGTTGACGACAACGGCGAGGTCGGCCTCGGCAAGCGCTTCGACATCATCGACGTCGGCCGCCGCATGGCCGGCGATGGCGGCGGCTCGGCTGTGCTCGGCATAGGTCGGCCCGAGCACCAGCGCCTTGCCGGGCTTCACCAGCGAGGCAACGCGCGGCAGCAGGATCTGCGTGCCGGGCGCGGCCGCCACATGCGCCGTCGACGGCGCGCCATAGGCGCCGGCCGCGACCGCTCGAAGTTCGCCGAGCCGCGCCGCTTCCGGCAATCGCGACAGGGTGGTGGCGGGCAATTCGAAAATTGGATAGGAGTGCGGATTGATACCCGTCGAGAGATCGACGAAAGGCCGTGGCGCGTGAGGGAAGAGCGCGCTCGCCCGGCCAAGGGATCCGCCGTGATCCACTGCCGCAATCGCTCCATCAAGAAGCTTCATGTCGATACTGATTGCCTTCCTGTCATTGGTCATTGAGCGGGCACTCGGCTACCCGGACTGGCTGTTCGGGGCCATCGGCCATCCCGTCACCTGGTTCGGCAGGCTGATATCCTTTCTCGATCGCGCGCTCAACCGCGCCACTGATTCCGACGCTCAGCGTCGCCGCCGGGGCGTCATGGCTCTGCTGGTCATTGTTCTGGTGCCGGCGGCCATCGCTTTTGCCGTGCAGCTCCTGCTCTGGCAGATGTTTCCGGTCGGCCTCATCATCACCGCGATCCTGGCGTCGACGCTCATGTCGCAGAAGAGCCTGGCCGATCATGTCGAGGCGGTGGCCGACGCGCTCGACACCGGCGGCCTTACGCTCGGCCGCATCGCCGTCTCGCGCATCGTCGGCCGCGATCCCGAAAAGCTCGACAAGGCAGGCGTTTCCCGCGCGGCGATCGAAAGCCTGGCCGAGAATTTCTCCGACGGCATCGTCGCTCCGGCCTTCTGGACCGGGGTCTGCGGCCTGGCCGGCGGCGTCGCCTACAAGGCCGCCAACACCGCCGATTCGATGATCGGCCACCGCACGCCGCGCCATGAGGCCTTCGGCTGGGCGGCGGCGCGCTTCGACGACTGGATCAACCTGCCGGCATCGCGGCTGACAGGGCTGCTGATCGTGCTGGCTGCCTTCTTCGTCAAAGGCGCGGACCCCCGCAACGCCTGGCAGGCCATGCGGCGCGACGCGAAAAAGCACCGTTCGCCCAATGCCGGCTGGCCGGAGGCGGCGATGGCCGGCGCGTTGGGTCTCGCCCTGGCCGGCCCGCGCAGCTACAGCGGCGTGGTCGTCGAGGATGCCTACATGGGCGAAGGCGGCCGGCGCGAGGCGGAAAGCCTCGACATCAGGCAGGCGCTGAAGCTCTACCAGGTGGCCGACTGGCTGCTGATCGCGCTGTTCGGCATGCTGTCGGCGCTGTTGATCTATCTGACGATGTGATCAGAACTCGATGCCTTGCTGGGCTTTCACGCCCGCCGAGAAATGGTGCTTGGTGAGGCCCATTTCGGTGACGAGATCGGCCGCCTCGACGAGCAGCGGCTTGGCGTTTCGGCCGGTGACGATGATATGCAGGTCAGCACGGCGCGCCTTCAGCGCGGCAACGACCTTTTCCAGATCGAGATAGTCGTAGCGCAGCGCGATGTTGAGCTCGTCGAGCACGACAAGGCTGATCGACGGATCCGCCATCAGCTCCAGTGCTTTTGCCCAGGCGGCCTCGGCGGCGGCGATATCGCGCTTCAGGTCCTGCGTCTCCCAGGTGAAGCCCTCGCCCATCGCATGCCAGACGACGCGGTCGCCGAAGGCGGCGAAGGCGTCCTTCTCGCCGGTATGCCATTTGCCCTTGATGAACTGCACGACGCCGACGCGCCTGCCGTAGCCGAGCATCCTGAGCGCCAGCCCGAAGGCGGCCGTGGTCTTGCCCTTGCCCGGGCCGGTGTTGACGATCAGCAGCCCCTTCTCGATCGTCTTTGCCGCCACCTCGGCATCCTGCACAGCCTTGCGCTTGGCCATCTTGGCGCGGTGGCGCTCGGCATCCTTGTCATCGGTCTCAGTCATCTCACTTCACCTTCAGCGGCAGACCGGCCACCATCAGCAGCACCGTATTGGCGACGGCGGCGACCTGCTGGTTGAGCCGGCCGGCCGCATCGCGAAACCGCCTCGCCAGCGCATTGTCGGGCACGATGCCCAGGCCGACCTCGTTGGACACCACGAACCACGGCCCGCGCGGCCGCGATAGAACATCCACAAGCCGCCGGCATTCCGCATCGAGGTCGCGCTCGGCCAGCATATGATTGGTCAGCCACAGAGTCAGGCAGTCGATCAAGACGGGTTGGTGGTCAGGCAGCGCCTCGATCGCGGCGGCAAGATCGAGCGGCGCGTCGACCGTCGCCCAGCCCTCGCCGCGACGCGCCCGATGCAGCGCGATGCGCTCGCGCATCTCATCGTCATAGGCTTCCGCGGTGGCGATGTAAGCCCATGGCGAGGGACTCGCCGTCACCAGGGTTTCGGCATGCGCACTCTTGCCGGAGCGCGCACCGCCGATGATGAAGGTCAGTCCCCTGCGATCAGGCAAAGCTGTCGCGCAGGCTGGTGGCCGTGCCGGTGAAGCGGCCGCGCACCACGCCGACGGCAGCGCCCAGCACCAGCCAGAACACCAGGTCGGTGACCGTCACCGCCACCACGAACTGGTGATGCAGGCCTTCGGGAATCGGCGTCTCGAAGCTTTCCGGCTGCGGCGCGCCGACGATGTGCGGCGCGACGATCAGGGCCACGGCCAGGATCGCCAGCGGCAGCGACTTGCGGAAAGCGATCAGGCCGAGTCCGGCGGCGGTCGCGACCGCTGTCGCCGTCCACCAGATCTGGCGCGGCAGGAGTTCGGCGGCCGGCATCGCCGGCAGTTCCGGCGGCAGGCCGAGGCCCGGCGCCAGCGTGAACACGGCAAAGCCGGCGAGACCCCAGAACACGCCCTGGCGCCAGTTGCCGATACCACCGGCGAATTCCGAAACCGCGACCAGGATCAGCGCGAAGCCGATGCCGGTGACGATGTTGGCGACGACGTTGAAGGCGAAACGCTCGAAGCCGTCGGCCGGTGCCCAGCCCTCGTCTTCCGCTGGCGCGGCCGCTTCGGCCGGAGCCGGCGCGGAACTCATGGCATTTCCGGCCGGAGCGGCGGAGCTCATGGCGTCGCCGGTCTCGGCAGGCGCCGCGGCATGATCATGATGATGGCCGCCGCCGGCCTGTTCGTAGACTTCCGCCTTGAGGATCAGCGGCACGGTTGCATAGGCCTGCAGGCAAGCGAGAACGACGCCGGCCACGAGCCCTGCAATCGCCGCGATGAACACGACGTTGCGAAACAGGTTCATGATGTCAGGCCCTTGTCAGTGGCAGGGAAACGCCATCGAGTGGCGGTAGTCGTGAGCTGCGTTGTGGACCGCATCGAGATGCGAGAAGCCGACAAAGCCGACGACGAAAATGCCGAGCAACGCGGCCATGGCCAGCTGCATGAAGCGCGACTGCGAGGAGACGGAGGTGCCGAGGGAGACGGAAGCGGTCGTCATGTCTTGTCCTTTCGCCCTCCACCCGAGGGCATAGAATTCAACGTTTCTGTCGCCGGCAGGTCTCCTGGCTCGCGGATCAGCGCCCTTCCCCACCTTCCCGAGGATTTTCCTCAGTGGTCTTGGAGAGGACTACCGCACACAGTTGCGGGGGCAGCCACGGCATTGGACGAATTCGCCCTCACCGCATTCCCTCTTGGCTCCAAAAACGGAACCGACGACGGCAGGACTATAGGCAGAATCGTCGCGCCCGGCAAACCAAATTCCGGCGGCCACCAGCGCAAATGCGCCACCGGGCCTAGCTGTCCGACGCGGCAATCCGCTCGGCAACCAGATGCTGCAGCCGCCACAGATGGCGGTCATGGATGCCGCGCTGCTCGAGGTTCTTCACCGTGTTGTAAAGATAGTCTGCGCCCGATCCCCAGTGCCCGCAGGATGTCGCCAGCCTTTCGACCACCTCTTTTTCCTCAAGCGGGCCGGCATAGGTTGTGCCCTTGCGGTTGATGACGAAGGCCAGTGCCCGCAACGTGCCGCCGTCGCTCGAAAGGTTGAGCAGGCGCGGATGGTAGCTGGTCGGCTTCAGTGTCACTTCGCGCCGCAGAACCTTGTCGAGCTGCTGGCGCCGGTCGGCGTCGCCAAGCCTGAAGGCGACGCCCTTGCACTGCCCGCCCCGGTCCAGCGCCATCATCAGGCCAGGCTGCTCCCTGGTGCCGCGCCAGCGCGTCATCTTCATGCAGAAGGACCTGTGCCAGCCGCGCGGGACCGCAACCCGTTCCTCGACATGATCGATCTCGGGCTTCCAGATCAGCGAGCCGTAGCCGAACAGCCAGAGCGGTTCGCTGCCAGGCAGCTCAGCCTCGAGCGTGTCCAGCATCGCTTCATAGTCGGCATCGTCCAGATGCATCGCGTTGGGATCAGGCCCGCTGTCCTCGACGACGCGAAAGCAGCGCGCGACCAGCTCCTCGGTGAGCGACATTGTCCTTGGCGGCATGAACTGTCCCTGGGCACCCGACTTGTGAAGCGCCGACCTTAGGGGCGGCGATTGCGTGCCACAATGGCCACGGCGCGAGCGATTGACAAACATCCTGGCCGGGTGTCGGCTGGACCATTCAGGGAGCCGCCTATGCAGCCCAAACCGAGCGACGACCTCTACACCGGCCTGACCAGGCTTGAGCCGACCCTGCCCTCGTCGGCCTATTGGGATGCCGGGGCTTACGGTCGTGACCTCGACGCGATCTGGTACAAAAGCTGGCTGCTGGTCTGCCGCGAGGCCGACCTTGCCCAGCCGCTGGCTTTCAGGACATTCCGCGTCGGCACGCAGGAGATCGTGGTGCTGCGCGACGAGGCCGGCGAATTGCGCGCCTTCCACAACACCTGCCGGCATCGCGGCTCGCAGCTTTGCCAGGAGAGCGAGGGAAGGCTGAAGGCCAGGCTGCTGACCTGCCCCTACCACGCCTGGTCCTATTCGCTGCGCGGCGACCTCGTGCGCGTGCCGTCGAAGTCGCTGCCCGAAGGCTTCGACAAGGCCGACTATCCGCTCTATGGCGTGGCGCTGTCGGTGTGGCGCGGCTTCGTCTTCATCAACCTCGCCGGAGATGCCGCCGGCTCGGCGGAAGCCTCCTTCGACCGGGCTTCCGGCAATCTCGCCAACTGGCCGCTGGAGACGCTGGTCACCGGCCATGCGCTGCGCAAGGTGATGAACTGCAACTGGAAGATCTTTTGGGAGAACTTCAACGAGTGCCTGCATTGCCCCGGCGTCCACAAGGACCTGTCGCGGCTGGTGCCGATCTATGGCCGAGGCCTGATGGCGAGGCACGACGATCCCGAATGCGCGCGCCACGCCGACAATGACGCGCCGGAATTCTCCGGCGGCCTGCGCGCCGGCGCCGAGACCTGGTCGCGCGACGGCCACGTGCACGGTCCGGTGTTTGCCGGCCTGACGCCGGCCGAATGCGCCGCCGGCCAGACCTACGCCACGAGCCTGCCGTCGATGTTCATCGTCGGCCATGTCGACTATGTCCGCACCGTACGGCTGGTGCCGCTCGGCCCGGAGCAGACTGAACTGTCGGCCGAATGGCTGTTCCCGGCCGAAGCGCTCGCCTCGCCGGAAGCCGACATCGACAACATCGTCGCCTTCGGCAGGCAGGTGCTGGAAGAGGACGCGGCGATCTGCGAGGTCAACCAGAAGGGCCTGCGTTCGATGCGCCACAAGGCCGGCGTGCTGATGCCGGAGGAATACGACCTGCACCGTTTCCACGAATGGGTGCGCGCGCGGTATCAGGCATTTTCGCCCAAACCCTAGAGCGACTTCGGCAGACGCCGTCAGGTGACAAAGCCACGGCCGCCGCCAGCAGCCCGCCCGTGGCGAACGCTGAACCCAGGCTCGGCCACCCCTCGAACCGCCCGGAGGAAAACGGCGGGCAGATTGATGCATGCCACAGCAGTCCCGCCTTCTTTTGTCTGGTTGAACCATGATAGTCGTTTGGCATCACTGAATCGGAATGCGAGACACGATGAGCCTTCAAACGCCGGCCGAACCTGTTCAGGACACGCCGAAGCAAGGACGCATCGTCGCCATCGACATCGTGCGCGGCTTGGCCCTGCTGGCCATGGCGAGCTACCATTTCACCTGGGACCTCGAGAATTTCGGCTACACCGATCCCGGCCTCACCGCCTTCGGCTGGTGGAAGATCTACGCGCGCTGCATCGCCTCGACCTTCCTGTTCCTGGTCGGCGTCAGCCTGTTCCTCGCCCATGGAAGGAAGATCCGCTGGCCGGGCTTCTGGAAGCGCTTCGCCATGGTCGCCGTGGCGGCGCTGGCCATATCGTTGATCACCCGCATCGCCACGCCCGATGGCTTCATCTTCTTCGGCATATTGCACGAGATCGCGCTCGCCTCTCTGCTCGGCCTCGCCTTCCTGCGATTGCCCTCGCTGGTGACGATCGCCGTCGCGGCGCTTGTGATCGCCGCCCCGCTCTATCTGCGCTCGCAAGCCTTCGACCATCCGGCGCTGTGGTGGGTCGGCCTGTCGGCGACCAATCCGCGCTCCAACGACTACGTGCCGCTCTTCCCATGGTTCGGCGCCGTGCTGCTGGGCATTGCCGCGGCGAAACTTGCCTCCACGTCCGGCCTGCTCGCCCGGCTGGCGAAGCTGGCGCCCGGCCGCTGGTCGAACCCGCTGGTCTTCATCGGCCGCCACAGCCTCGCCTTCTATCTGATCCACCAGCCGCTGCTGTTCGGTTCGGTCTGGCTGTTTTCGCAGGTGATGCCGGCGGCGCCGCTGGACCAGGACGCCAGCTTCCTCAGATCCTGCCAGATATCCTGCGAGCAGCAGCGCGACAGCAAATTCTGTACGAGCTATTGTGGCTGCATGCTTGATACGCTGCAGGGCGAAGGGACGCTGGACAGGCTCTACGACGGCGACCAGACACCGGAGTTCAAGGCGCATCTCGCCGATCTCGCCGGCGCCTGCACGGCGAGCACTGACGACGCGACGGAGGGAGGACAGCAATGACCGACAGTCAGCCGAAACCCGGGCTCATCCCGTGGCCGCCGCTGATCTATGTCATTGCCATCGCCGCCAGCGTCGTGCTTGGCCTCTTCTTTCCGCTGCCGTGGATCGGCGACCTGTTGGGCGACCTTATGTTTGCCGCCGGCTGGGTGGCGCTGTTCTTCGTCGCCGCGCTCTGGTTCACGGCGATCCGCGTCATGCTGCGGGCGAGGACGACCTTCAATCCCAACGCGGTGCCCGACCATCTCGTCACTTCGGGTCCGTTCTCGATCACCCGCAACCCGATGTACCTCGCCAACACGCTGCTGTTGATCGGCGTCGCCTTCATCACCGGGATCGCCTGGTTCCTGCTGTTTGCCTTCATCGCCGCCTTCGCCACGCAGAAGCTGGCGATCGAGAAGGAGGAGAAGGTGTTGGCGGCGAAATTCGGCAAGAAATACCGCGACTACGCCAAGCGGGTGCGGCGCTGGATTTGAGCCTCGCGGGCAAGCGCCGCCAGACTTGATCGGGTCCTCGTTTACATGACCGCCCTGGTCTCCCCAGGCCTGCTTTCGAAATCGAAAAGCCTCTGGGTAGCCAATGCGGCAGCGCCACGCGCCCAGGAATCGTCGGCCCAGTCAGGCGTGATCGGCGGCGGGTTCCACATCGCATAGCGCTTCAACGCGTCGCGCATCGGCTCGAACAGATAGTCGCCGAAGCTGACCGCTTCACCGCCGCCGACGATGACCTCCGGATCAATGATGTTGCAGAAGCCGCCAAGGAACCGGCCTATGCCTTCGCCGGCTTCGCGCAGGATCTCCACGGCGGTCTCGTCACCGGCCTGGGCCGCTTCGAACATGTCATGGCGGGAGGCCTCGCCCGGCAGGCCTTTCGCTTCACGCCACCGCCTCACCAGGGCCGGCTCCGAGAAGAAGGTCTGCAGGCAGCCGCGCCGGCCGCATTCGCATTGTGGCCCGTTCGGATTGTAGATGGAGTGCCCCATCTTGCCCGCGGCACCGCTTGCGCCGTGATGCACGGCCCCGTCGATCACCACGGCGCAGCTGATGCCGGCTCCGATCGCCAACGCGCCGACCGTGCGATGATGCCGGCCGAGGCCGAACAATTGCTGCGCCAGCGCGAAAGCATTGGTGTCGTCGTCAGCCCAGACCGGCACATGCACGAGTTCGGCGAGCATGGCCGCGATTGGTACGTCGATCCAGTTGAACCGGTGGCTGAGCCGGCAAACGCCATTGTCGATGACACCTGGCACCGCGATGCCTATGCCGCTTAGCTGCGCGCCGCTCGGCGCCTTGCGGTCCGCTAGCAATTCCTTGACGGCGGCCGCGCAGGCCTCGACCGTACTTTGAGGCGACGGGTCGGGCACCGCCACCTGCCTGGAGACAAGCGGGGTCGTCGCAAGATCGGTCAGCACGCAATCGATGGCGCCGGCCTTCAGCTTGAGCCCTACGACCAGGCGGCCCGCATAATTTATACTGATCGGGATAGGCCGCCTCCCTGGCGCCCCCAGGCTGGCTTCTCCCTCGACGAGGATGTTCTCGTCCAAGAGCTCGGAGACCACGAAGGTCACCGCAGCCGGGCTCAGACCGCTGCGCGTCGCCATGTCTGCCCTGCTCATCGGTCCGTCGGCGCGGATCATGTTCAGGATCAATCGTCGGTTCATGGCGCGCGATGTCTGCTGATCACCCTTGAGTTTCATTTCTTGCCTCATTATTAATTTTGTAAATTAACTATTGACCGACTTCATATGCATACGCTACGACTTGCCCCGGTTCAATCGGAATCCGGCTGCTCTCAGGGAGGAGAAAATAGCCATGGCCATCGACGTCACGACTCTGTCCACGACAAGGCGCCGTTTCCTGAAGGGCACCGGCGCAGCCCTCGCCGCTTCCGCCGCAAGCGGGCTTTGCTTGCCGGCCCTGGCGCAGGCGCAGGAAATCACCATCATCTCCAACCTCAGCAATGTCGGGCAACGCGACATCCTGCACAGGCTGGCGGCCGAATACGAGGCGAAATCCGGCGCCAAGGTCACCATCAACAACATGGATCACGAGGCGCACAAGACCGCGATCCGCAGCTATCTCGTCGTCGGCGCCCCCGATATCTGCTTCTGGTTCTCCGGCAACCGCATGAAGGCGTTCGTCAACAAGGGCCTGTTCGACGACATCTCCGATCTGTTTGCCCGCGAGAACTACAGGAGCGTGCTCGGCGCCACGACCAGCGCCGTCACTGTCGGCGACAAGCAGTATGGCCTGCCGATGGGCGGCCTGCTCTGGGGCCTGTTCTACCGCAAGGACGTCTTTGCCGAACACAACTGGACCCCGCCGAAGACCTGGACCGACCTTCTCGCCTTCGGCGAGGCCGCGAAATCCGCTGGCATGATCCCGATGAGCATGGGCACCAAGGAGCTTTGGCCCGCAGGTGGCTGGTTCGACCACATGAACCTGCGCATCAACGGTCTCGACAAGCACATCGCGCTGATGGACGGCAAGGTCCAGTACACCGATCCGATGCTGACGCCCGTCTTCGACAAATGGAACGATCTGATCAAGGCCGGTTTCTTCTCGCCCAACCACAGTTCCTTCGGCTGGGAACAGGCAGGTGCGGCGCTGGCGCAAAAGAAGGCGGCCATGCTGGACCTCGGCGGTTTCGTCAGATCCGCCTTCCCGGAGGCCGACGTTCCGCAACTCGCCTATGCGCCGTTTCCCGAAGTCGTCCCCGGCGTCGCCCGGTATGAGGATTTCTCCGTCAACTCCATTCACGTGCCTGCCAACGCCAAGAACAAGCAAGGCGCGCGCGACTTCCTCGCCTATTTCTACAAGCCGGAGAACCTGGGCGCCTTCCTCGCCGCCGAGGGAGCCATCCCGCCGCGCAACGACTGCCCGCCCAGCAAGGATCCGCTGGTCAACGCCGCGGTCGAGGAACTGAAGAAGGTGGTCGGCACGTCGCAATATTACGATCGCGACACGGATCCGGACATGGCCCAGGAAGGCATGACCGGGCTCCAGGAATTCATGGTCAAGCCCGAACGGCGCGAGCAGATCCTCGAGCGGCTGGAAAAGACCCGCAAGAGAATCTTCGGTTAGTCCTCCCGGACCTGACGGGCCGCCGCCTCTCCCGGCGGTCCCGTCTCTCTTTTGGATGAATTCCCATGCCCCGCTTCTGGCGCAGAAATCGTCATTGGATGACACCGGCACTTCTCCTTCTGCCGCCGGGTCTCATCCTGTTCAGCCTGGTGATTCTTGCCGCCTCCTTCGAGACGGTCTGGATTTCGCTGCACGACTGGGACGGTATCGGCGCGAAGACCTGGGTCGGCCTCGCCAACTATGTCGAGCTGGCCGAAGACCCGCAATTCTACGTCTCGCTCAAGAACAATATCATCTGGCTGCTGATCTTCATGCTGGCGCCGCCGATCGGCCTCGCGCTGGCGCTGATCGTCAACCAGCAGATCGGCGGCATGCGCATCCTGAAATCGCTGTTCTTTGTCCCGCTGGTGCTGGCCACGGTGACCGTGGGCGTCGTTTTCGGTTGGGTCTACGATCCGACCTATGGTTTGCTGCAATTGATCTTCGGCCTGTTCGGCGGCACCGCGCCGGCGCTGCTTTCCGACGAGAATTTCGCCACCTTCGCGGTGGCCACCGCCGGTCTGTGGCCGCAGATCGCCTTCTGCATGGTGCTGTTCCTGGCCGGCCTGAACAACCTCAACGAGGACCTGATCGGCGCCGGACGCGTCGACGGCGCGCGCGGCTGGCGCATGCTGCGCCATGTGGTCCTGCCGCAACTGTCGCAGGTCGGCTTCATCGCCATCGCGGTCACGGTGATCGGCGCGCTGCGCTCCTTCGACATGGTCGCGGTCATGACCACCGGCGGCCCGTATGGCTCGTCGACGGTGCTCGCCTACCAGATGTACGAGGAATCGATCTTTTCCTATCGCTTCGGCTACGGCGCAGCGATCGCCACGGTTCTCTTCGCCATCATGATCGTCTTCATCGCCTGGTACCTGCGAGGCCTCATCAAGGCCGAACGGAGCAATGCCTGATGTATCCCCGCCCGATCCCTGAAGACGCCAAGCTCCAGCGTGCGCTCTATGTCGGCGGCGTGACCCTGGTCGTCGCGCTGTGGCTGTTGCCGCTCTTCGCCGTGATGCTGACGTCGATCCGCTCCAACGAAGAGCTGATGGCGGGCAACTATTGGGGCTGGCCGCAGAAATTCAGCCTGATCGAGAATTACACGGCGGTCTTCGAACAGACCGCGATGCTGCGCTTCTTCCTCAACAGCCTGCTGATCACCGTTCCCTCGGTGATCGGCGTGCTGATCCTGTCGACGTTGACCGGCTTCGTCCTGTCCCGCTATCCGTTCCGCGGTTCAAACCTCATTTTCGCATTGTTTGTCGGCGGCAATTTTCTGCCGGCCCAGATCATGATGATCCCGGTGCGTGATCTGATGGTGAGGCTCGGCCTCTACGACACCGTCTACGCCCTGATCGTCTTCCACATCGCCTTCCAGACCGGCTTTGCGACGCTTTTCATGCGCAACTTCATCGCCGCCTTGCCCGGCGAATTGTTCCAGGCCGCGCGCGCCGAAGGGGCTTCGCCCTTCCAGGTGCTGCGTCATGTGGTGGTTCCGCTGGTGCGGCCCGCACTGGCGGCGCTCGCCATCCTCACCTTCACCTTCATCTGGAACGACTATTTCTGGGCGATCGTGCTGACCCAGAGCGACGCGGTCAAACCCGTAACTGCCGGGCTCAACAATCTGCGCGGCGAGTGGACGTCGGCCTGGAACATCATTTCGGCGGCAACGATCTTCGTCGCCCTGCCGCCGGTCGTCATGTTCTTCCTGATGCAGAAGCACTTCATCAGCGGCCTCACCATGGGGGCGGTCAAGGGATGATCTTCGCTTCAGGATTTCAGGTCGGACCATACGGACGCAACCGGCAGACACGGAAAGGCGCCTCGCGATGAGCAGCGTGGAATTGCGCAAGGTCGACAAGCACTACGCCGGCTATCATGCCCTGAAGGCGATCGACCTGAAGATCGAAAAGGGCGAATTCGTCGTCATGGTCGGGCCTTCGGGCTGCGGAAAGTCGACCTTGCTGAAGACAATCGCCGGGCTTGAGACCATCAATTCCGGCCAGGTCGTGATCAACGGCCACGATGTCACCCGGGAAGAACCCGGCGATCGCGGCATCGCCATGGTGTTCCAGTCCTACGCGCTTTACCCGCACATGACCGTGGCGGAAAACATGGGCTTCGGCTTGCGGATGGCGAAGCGGCCAAAGGCGGAGATCGATGCCGCCGTCAAGCGCGCCGCCAAAATCCTTCGCCTTGAGGAGCAGCTCGACAAACGACCCAAGCAATTGTCCGGCGGGCAGCGCCAGCGTGTCGCGATCGGCCGCGCCATCACCCGCTCGCCGGAGGTGTTTCTGTTCGACGAACCGCTGTCGAACCTCGACGCAGCGCTGCGTACGCAGATGCGGGTGGAGCTTTCGAGCCTGCATGCCCAGCTCGGCTCCACCATGGTCTACGTCACCCACGACCAGATCGAAGCCATGACCATGGCGGACCGGATCGTGGTGCTGAACAAAGGGCAGGTCGAGCAGGTCGGCTCCCCTCTCGAGCTCTACGCCAACCCGGCCAACATCTTCGTCGCCGGCTTTCTCGGCGCGCCGCGCATGAACTTCATCGAAGCGCGGGTGGAAACCGTCGGCGCGGCCAGCCTGACGCTGACGGCGGCGGGAATGCCGGCATTTGCCTTCGGCGACATTGATC
>NZ_RZOF01000165.1:0-13044 GCF_003998955.1 Mesorhizobium sp. M4B.F.Ca.ET.017.02.2.1
TCGGAGATGATGCCGGCAAGGTACATCTCCGCCACTATCTCAATGATGCCGGAGCCGCAGATGCCGGTGACGCCGGTCGCCTGCACGCTTTCGAGGAAGCCCGGCTCGTCCGACCAAAGCTCCGAGCCGATGACGCGGTATTTCGGCTCCAGCGTCTCGGGATCGATGCGCACGCGCTCGATCGCGCCGGGTGCGGCGCGCTGGCCTCCGGAAATTTCCGCGCCTTCGAAAGCGGGCCCGGTGGGCGAGGAGGCCGCCACCACCCGCGTCGAGTTGCCGAGCACGATCTCGGCATTGGTGCCGACGTCGACGATCAGCATCATCTCGTCCTGGCGGTGCGGCCCTTCCGACAGTGTGACGGCCGCAGCGTCGGCGCCGACATGGCCGGCAATGCAGGGCAGCATGTAAAGGCGCGCGCCCTGGTTCAGCTTCAGGCCGATGTCGGAGGCCTTGATGCGCACGGCGCCCGACACAGCGAGCGCGAAGGGAGCGCCGCCAAGCTCCGTCGGATCGATGCCAAGGAAGAGGTGGTGCATGATGGGATTACCGACGAAGACGGAATCCAGGATGTCGTTGCGATGGACATTGCCTTCGGCGCAGACCTTGTCGACGAGGCCGGAGACCGCCTCGCGCACGGCGACCGTCATGCCCTCGCGGCCGTCCGGGTTCATCATCACATAGGAGACGCGGCTCATCAGATCCTCGCCGAAGCGGATCTGCGGATTGGACGTGCCCGACGAGGCGGCGACGCGGCCCGACAGCAGCGACACCAGATGCATGGCGATGGTGGTCGAACCGATGTCGCAGGCCAGCCCGTAGGCCTCGTTCTTGAGGCCCGGCCAAAGCGCTATGACGCGCGCGATGTCGCTGTCGGCATCCTTGTGGATGGCGGCGGTGGCCGTCCAGTTGCCTTTGCGCAGGATGCCCTGCACCTGCGGCAGCAGATAGAAGTCGAACTCGAGGCTCTTGAAGCCCCAGTCCTTCATCAGCGCGATCTTCAGCCGATCGAGATCGCCGAGCGGCTTGTGCATGTCGGGCTCTTCGATCTCGACATAGCACATGCGGATCGCGGTATCGCGGGCGATGACCCTGGTGTCGGCGTCCTTGCGGATGGTCTGGGCGTTGATGACCGTATCCTGCGGCACGTCGATGACGAGGTCGCCGAGGATCTGCGCCGAGCAGGACAGGCGCCGCCGCTCGGGCAGACCGCGAACGCGTTCGTAGCGCTCCTCCTTGGCGCCCTTGGCCGAGATGTGGTCATTGGAGGAGGTGATCTTGTGCTTGGCGAAATTGCCTTCCTGCACCTCGATCTGGCAGCGTCCGCAGGTGGCGCGCCCGCCGCACACGCTCTCGACATAGACACCGAGCTGGCGCGCGGCATCGAGCACCGGCGTGCCGACCGGGAACCGGCCGCGCTTGCCGGACGGCATGAACAGCACGAGCGGGTCGGTGATGTTGGTGTGCGAGTTCATGCCTGCATGGGTCTCGGTGATGATTGTCGATGCCGTTTAACGGATCGTTTCACTGTTGGGTGGAGTGTTTGATGGTCCAGAGGCCAACCATGTCCGATCTCCTGCTGTCCGCCATATTCACCGCTTTCACGATGGTGCGGGTGCTGAAGGGCCGCTGGCTGCACAATCCGCAATATCTGGCGTCCGGCATTGTCGGCGCGATCGTTGCGGCATTGCTGCTGCACGCCTTCTGGCCTGCCGCCGACGATGATCTCATCGTTGGCGGCGCGACCGGCATTTTCGGATCGTGGGCGGGGATGGCCGTGTTCGACGCGATCCTGGGCCTGGCCTGAGCGCAAAGCAGACTGAACCGACCACACCAAAGGTGCGATCGGTTCAGCGAGGTTTGCGGAAAGGCTCACGATTGCGCGCTTATCCCCTGGCCATCCGGGCTTCACGGCCACCGCGGCGGCGGCCGCCAGCGGCGCCTTCGCCAGGAGCGGTAACCGCCACGGGGGCGGCGACGGCGTGGCCGCCCTCGGCCGGCTTGTAGTCCTTGTAGGTGCGGATCCAGTTGGTGCAGTTCTCGTCGGTGCCGTTGAGCACATTGGCGCCGCGCACCGCTTCCATTTCCTGCGGACGCACCGGGTTCATGATCGCCGAGGTCATGCCGGCGCCGATCACCATCGGGATGAAGGCGGCGTTGATGCCGTGGCGGTGCGGCAGGCCGAACGAAATGTTGGAAAGGCCGCAGGTGGTGTTGACCTTGAGCTCCTCGCGAAGACGGCGCAGCAGCGCGAACACCTGGCGGCCGGCATCGCCCAGCGCCCCGATCGGCATCACCAGCGGGTCGACGACGACGTCATGGGCGGGAATGCCGAAATCGGCGCAGCGCTCGACGATCTTCTTGGCGACGGCGAAGCGGACATCCGGGTCCATCGAGATGCCGGTCTCGTCGTTGGAGATGGCGACGACCGGGACATTGTACTTCTTGACCAGCGGCAGGATGGCTTCAAGCTTCTCTTCCTCGCCGGTGACGGAATTGACCAGCGGCCGGCCCTTGGCGACCTTCAGCGCCGCCTCGATGGCGGCGGTGACCGAACTGTCGATCGACAGCGGCAGGTCGACCAGGCCCTGCACGATCTCCAGCGTCTGCACCAGCAGCGCCGGCTCGGTGGCGTTGGGGTCGACGGCGGTGACGCCGGCATTGACGTCGAGCATGGTGGCGCCGCACGCGGCCTGCTCCAGCGCATCCTTGATGACGGTCTCGAAGTTGCCGGCCACCATTTCGGCGGCGAGCTTCTTGCGGCCCGTCGGGTTGATGCGCTCGCCGATCACGCAGAAGGGCTGGTCGAAGCCGATGATGATTTCTTTGGTCGCGGACGCGACGATGGTGCGGGTCATGCAATCTCTCCGTCGTGATATAAAGAGTTCTTTATATCGTTATCTGATTTCGTTCAAGCGAATGGTGACGGCCGCGTCCTTCAATGCGCGGTCTTCACCATGTCCACCTGGGTTTCGGTAATCTCGTCATGCAGAATGTGGTCGAGCCGGTCGGCGACCAGCTGGTCGTCGCGGCGGATTTCGCGCTTCCATGGCTGGCGGCCCTTCAGCACGCCCGATTCATCGACGATCTCGGCGACGTACTCCTCCTGGCGGTAGGCCATCACATGGACGCCGGCGACGCCTGGGATTTCCTTCACCTCGTTGATGATGTCGATGCAGAGCTGCTTGCCTTCCTTCTTCTGGTCCTGGGCGCCTTCCAACCGCTTGATGATCGCGTCGGGGATATGGATGCCCGGCACGTTGGAACGGATCCACTTGGCCGTCTTGGCCGAGGCCAGCGGCCCGACGCCGCACAGGACGAAAACCTTCTCGGTGTGGCCGAGGTCACGCGCTTTCTGCATGAAGGTTTTGAACATCGGTACGTCGAAACAGTACTGCGTCTGCACGAACTGGGCGCCGGCGGCGATCTTCTTGCCGAGATGGATGGGGCGGAAGTCGAAGGGCGGGGCGAAGGGATTGACGGCGGCGCCGAGGAAGATCTGCGGCGGCGTCGTCAGCTTGCGGCCCGAAAGGAACTTGCCGTTGTCGCGCATGATGCGGCAGGTCTCGAGCAGCGACATGGAATCGAGGTCGAACACCGGCTTGGCGCCGGGCTGGTCGCCGGCCTGCACACCGTCGCCGGTGAGGCAGAGCATGTTGGCGACGCCCATCGCGGCGCCGCCCAGCACGTCGCCCTGGATGGCGATGCGGTTCTTGTCGCGGCAGGCGATCTGCATGATCGGGGCATAGCCCATGCGGGTGAGCAGCGCGCAGATGCCGACCGAGGACATGTGGCAGTTGGCGCCGGAGGCATCGACGGCGTTGATGGCGTCGACCCAGCCGTCGAAGATCTTGGCTCGGTTGTAAACGTCCTCCGGATCGGCGCTGTCCGGCGGGTTGAGCTCGGTGGTCACCGCGAACTCGCCGCGCCTCAGCACGCGCTCCAGACGGCCGCGCGAGGTGTGGCCGGGCAAAGGATCGAGTGGCAGGTGGATGCCGGCCGGGTTCTCGTCGCGCTGGCGGATGGTCATGCGGACGCTCCGGTCTTGGTTGCATTGTCGGCCGGCTGACGTGCGGCGGCTGCCTGCGCGGTCACGCGCAGCCAGGCGGAGGTTTCACGCAGCGACTGGTCGACCGGCTTCTGCACGTCGAGGATCTTGTCGCCATGCACCATGTTGCGCGAACCTTCCCAGGCCTTGACCCAGACGCAGGGCATGTTGGGCTCGACCTCGCAATTGCCATTGGCGCGCACGCCGCCGCACGGGCCGTTGCGAAGCTGCTTCGGGCAGTTCATCGGGCAGGACATGCCGGTCGAGGACAATACGCACTGGCCGCACATGCGACAGTCGAACATGAAGCCCTTGACGCGCTTCTCGACGAACTTGACCGGAGCCTCGACGCGACCGTAGCCGATGCCTTTCCACAAGGGATGCAACAGCAGGAAGATGTCGGCGAAGCGGCTGTAGAACCATTCAAGCAATCGCGAGTGCCGGATAGACCACAATCTCACCGCGAAGGAGCGCTGGACGCGCCGCTGCGGCGACACGTCGGCCGGCTTGTAGTCGGATTTCGGCGCTGCCTTCTTGACCAGAGTGGCCTGGGTAACCGCCGGTTGCTGTTCAGACATTTTCTTTTCCGCCCGCCTTGACCAGAGCGACCAGCCGCTCGCGGTCGTATTTCGTGTCGAGCTCGTGGAAGGCCCTTTCGACCTCGGCCTCGAGGTCGTCGCCGACCGGAACCGGGTCGGCCTTGCGCCATTCGGCCAGATAGTCGTCGGTGCCGCCAGCGCCGGTGCGCATGGCGCACATGTCGATCGCCTCGGTGAAGCGCAGCGGCAGTTCGCGCTTGGCGTTCTGCCGGCCCTTCCTGACGATGACCTGGGCAGGGATGTCGCGCCAGTAGACGACGATCAGATCGGCCATAAATTTCTCACTCCCGTAGAGCGCCGTGCGTCCTTTTTGGACGCACAAAGGACGCTCTACCACTTTAACTTCGCTGCATCGTGCTTTCCAAAGGTCGAGTCCGACTTCGGGCCGATGCAGCAGCTGCGAGCATTGCCGCATGCGCACTGGGGCCGCTTGTTATGGGACGACGCGCGCGCATTCAAAAGCGACGCTATTGGAGGTCGCAAAAAGAAAGGTGAAATAGCGCGGCCGGCCGGCTACCAGATGCGCTTCGTCAAGCCGGTCCAAAGGTAGTGCCAGATCGTCGGATGATACCACTGTTTCGAGGGCAGGCCGGGATCGAATGTGGCGAGCTTGCCCGCCAGTGCGTCACCGACCGCTCCGACGCAGATGTCGCGCGAGAATGCCGCCTGCCGCAGCGCGTAGCTTGAGATGGTGTCGCCCGGTTCAGGCTTGCCGCGCGCCTGTCGCAGCACGCCGCCGGTGTCGACGCCGGCATCGACCAGATGCACGGTGCTGCCGAAATTGCCCGCGTCGCCCGAGGCCAGCGCCCAGTAGCCGCCATTCATGCCGCGGTATTTGGGGGCGATGCCGGCATGATAGTTAAGCACCGGACAGGCTATCTTCGCCAGCGTCTGCCGCGACAGCAGCCGGCAGCCGGCCAGCAGTACCACACCCGGCTGGAGGTCGGCGATCGCCCGAAGGCACTCCGGCCCATTGGCCGAGGGGATGTCGATGATGGTCTGGCCGGGGCGGGGTTCGGTCTCCAGTTTCTGCTCGGCGATCAATCGTGCCGCATGGCCGGAAAAGAACCGTTTGCCGAGCCGCGTCAGCACCATGGTGCCGAGCTGTCCGATGGCCGAGATCCAGCCCTGGCGCCGAGCCCGGCCGAGAAGCAATTGCTTTTTGGATTCAGGTGTTTCGAGGACGACGCTGACAGGGCCGAGCCGATCGGCGATGGCGTTGACGATCGCCCAGATGTGCGGACCGCCCTCGGTGACGACGACGATCGGTCGTGGATCTGCCATTGGCGCTGCCATGGTTCGTGCCGCCCCTGGGGAACACCTGGTGTCGGAGCGCCCGGCGCGCCCGGATGGGAGCGGCCTGCGCAAACGCGCGGCATGCTAGGCTGGCGGGGTTAATCCTTGGTGACGGCGCGAGACCAAAGGTCTCTGGGCGGAATCAGCGCTTGAATTCCATGATGTCGAGCTTCGATTCGAAGTAGGGCGCCGGGAATTCAATCCGCCATTCGGTGGCGCTGTTGCGGAAGGCATAGCCGACCTGGTCGCTCTGCGGGCCGCTGCCATAAGGTTTGGCCGGATCTTCGTTGACGGTGAACGAGCCGAGATAGATGGCGCGCTTTTCGCTCTCGTCGAAGAAGCGGCCCTTGGTGCGCTGCGAGCCGCTGATCTTTTCCAGCCTCCAGCCGGAGCCGTCATCGCTCACCTTGCAATTGAACCAGCCATAGATGACGAGCGGGCTCAAGCCGCCCGCCTTGATGGTGCGGCATTTCCAGGTGCCGGTCAGGTCCTTGTCGGAAAACGCCACCAGCGGCTTGGCGAGCAGGGTATCCAACTGCTTGACCTCGGCCGGGTCGCCGGCCTTGGCCTCCTCGAGGGCGGCCTTGCGCGTCTCGCCATATTTGTCGAGCCGCGTCTTGTCGGCAGCGGTGATCAGTTTTTGCACATCGCCATCGGCGTGAGCCGGCAGGGTCAAGCCGGCACCCAGACACACAGACAGAAGCAAAGCCCGAAAACGCATCGATTCCCCCCTCTTGATCAGCAGGTCAGCCGCGCGCGGCGGCCTCGGCCAGTTCCGTCGTCAGATCGCCATAGCCGGTCGAGCGGCGCTCATAGGCCAGGCCGAGCAGCGCGGCTGCCTTCTCCGCAACCCTGTCGAGCTCCGGATCGTCGGTCTGGGCGATATAGACCAGCTTCTGGTAATTGCCGAAATAATCCTTGATCAGCTCGGGATGCCTGTCGAGGCCAAGCGGCTTCATGAAAAAGGCGTCGAACTGGCGGCAGAGGAAGTCGGTCATGTAGAACGACATCATGTCGTCGTCGGCGAGCTTCGCGTAGGCGTCCATGCCCTGGTAGAAGGCGAAGCAGTGCGGCCCGGCCATGCGCTCGACGCCGTGCTTCTCGCAGATGCGATCGAGCATGCCGCCGGTGCCGCAGTCGGCATAGCCGACGAAGATGTGCCGGTAGCCCTCGGCCTTGGCCTTTTGGATCGCCTTGTCCATCGCCGGCGGGATGCGGTCCGGATAGAAATGGAACTCCGCCGGCAGGCAGGTCAGGTCGAGGTGATCGAGCCCTAGCTGCTGCTTGACGGCCAGAACTTCGCGCGCAATCATCCCGCAGGCGATGACGAGCAGCCTTTCGCCTTGATCGGGTTGCACTTTTCGCGCGGCACTCATAGAACCAGCCGAACCGATTTGGTTGCGTTATCTTCTTACCTACAGAACGAGGGAGACACCGTCCATGAAACTGTCGCGCCTTGGCCCCGTCGCCATTCTTGCCTGCGCGCTGGCCCTTTCGGCCTGCGCCAATACGATCCGCGGTGTCGGCAAGGACGTCAAATCGACCGCCAACGCCGTCGAGGACACGGTCAAGAATCCCTGATCCACGGTCTTCCAGAATTTGGGAACAAAAAAGCCGCGCTGCAAGGCGCGGCTTTTTTCATTGTTCATTGCGAAACCGCTGGGCTCAAGCCGAAGCCCGCACATTGTGCTTGCGCTTCATGAAGTCCTTGGCGGTCTCGACCGCCACCGCCGCGTCGCGGCAGTAGGCGTCGGCGCCGACGGCCTTGCCGAACTCCTCGTTGAGCGGCGCGCCACCGACCAGCACGACATAGTCGTCGCGGATGCCCTTTTCCTTCATCGTGTCGATGACGACCTTCATGTAGGGCATGGTGGTGGTGAGTAGCGCCGACATGCCGATGATGTCGGGCTGGTGCTGCTCGATGGCCTCCAGATACTTCTCGACCGCATTGTTGATGCCGAGGTCGATGACGTCGAAGCCAGCCCCCTCCATCATCATGCCGACCAGGTTCTTGCCGATGTCGTGGATGTCGCCCTTGACGGTGCCGATCACCATCTTGCCCTGCTTGGGCGCGCCGGTGGCGGCGAGCAGCGGGCGAAGGATGGCCATGCCGGCCTTCATGGCGTTGGCCGACAGCAGCACTTCCGGCACGAACAGGATGCCGTCGCGAAAATCCTCGCCGACGATACGCATGCCTTCGACCAGCGCCTCGGTCAGCACCTTGTAGGGAACCCAGCCGCGCTCGAGAAGGATGTTGGTCCCTTCCTCGATCTCTTCCTTCAGACCATCATAAAGGTCGTCGTGCATCTGCTGCACGAGCTCGTCGTCGGAAAGCTCGGAAAGGATGATCTCGTCGTCGGACATTTTTTCTCGGGCTCCTTGCTGCTCGGAATGTCTGCGGCAGCCTAAAATCGATGCGCCAATACCTAACCCGCGAGGGCCGCGTATCCATAGCTGATTTGCGACTTCCCGCAAAAGGAAAGCGACCGCAAATCTATTGGAATTCTTGTCGATTTTGCGACAGGCGTTGGCGCTGGCTGGCCGTTTCGAATAGGGTGCATGGCTACGATCCGGCGAGAAGCAGCCGCACGCGGCCGCAATCCACATCAGGTCAGAACAAAATCAGGGAAGAACGATCATGAGCGAGAACGCGGCAGTCGAGCAGGAGCCGTCGAGCGGCAGACGCGGGCGCGGCGCTGGCAGTGGCGCGGCGGCGCGACGGGCAGCGCGCTCGGGCGGCGGTCCGGGCACCCAGCTCACCTACATCAAGCGCAAGATCAACGTCTATGAAGTGCTGGACGAGGAAGGCCTGGCGCTGATCGAGAAGAACACCGACACGGTGCTCGAAGAGATCGGCATCATCTTCCGCGACGACGCCGAAGCCCTGCAGCTCTGGAAAGAGGCCGGCGCCGACGTCAAGGGCGAGCGCGTGCATTTCCCGAAGGGGCTCTGCCGTTCGCTGCTGAAGACAGCGCCGTCCGTCTACACCCAGCATGCGCGCAACCCGGAACGCTCGGTGCAGGTCGGCGGCAAAGCGACGGTGTTCGCGCCGGTCTATGGCCCGCCCTTCGTGCGCGATCTCGACGGCAACCGCCGCTATGCGACGATCGAGGATTTCCGGAACTTCGTGAAGCTCGCCTATATGGCGCCGTCGATCCACCATTCGGGCGGCACGGTGTGCGAGCCGGTCGACGTTCCCGTCAACAAGCGCCATCTCGATATGGTCTACAGCCATATCAAATATTCCGACAAGCCGTTCATGGGCTCGGTGACCGCGCCGGAGCGCGCCGAGGACACGGTGGCGATGGCCAAACTCGTTTTCGGCGACGACTTCGTCGAGAACAACACGGTGCTGACCAGCCTGATCAACGCCAACTCGCCGATGGTGTTCGACGAGACGATGCTCGGCGCGTTGAAGGTCTATTCGCGCCACAACCAGGCCTGCATCGTCACGCCGTTCATCCTTGCCGGCGCGATGAGCCCGGTGACTGTCGCCGGCACGCTGACGCAGGTGCTGGCCGAAGTGCTGGCCGGCGCTTCGTTCACGCAGCTGATCCGGCCGGGCGCGCCGGTGCTGTTCGGCACTTTCGCCTCGTCGATCTCGATGCAGTCGGGCGCGCCGACCTTCGGCACGCCGGAACCGTCGCTGGTCTCCTATGGCGCCGCGCAGCTTGCCCGCCGTCTCGGCCTGCCGTTCCGCACCGGCGGCTCGCTCTGCGCCGCGAAGGTTCCGGACGCGCAGGCGGCTTACGAGAGCGCCAACACGCTGAACTCGACCATTCTTGCCGGTGCGAATTTCGTGCTGCACTCGGCCGGCTGGCTCGAGGGCGGGCTGGCGTCCTGCTACGAGAAGTTCATGATGGACATCGACCAGCTCGGCATGCAGCAGAAATTCTCCGAGGGCGTCGACCTGTCGGAAAACGGCCAGGCGATGGACGCCATCCGCCAGGTCGGTCCGGGCAGCCACTATCTCGGCTGCGACCACACCCAGGCCAATTTCCAGACCGCCTTCTACCGCTCCAACATTGCCGACAACAATTCCTACGAGCAGTGGCTGGCGGAAGGCGAAAAGACCGCGCCGCAGCGGGCCAACGAGCTCGCCCGCCGCTGGCTGGAAAGCTACGAGGCGCCTTACCTCGATCCGGCGATCGAGGAAGCCCTGACCGACTTCATCGCCAGGAAGAAAGGCTCGATGGCCGACGCCTTCACTTGAAAGGAGCCCGAGTCAGGCCGGGCTAAAGTGGCCGACATCATCCACAAGGAAGTCTGGCGGAGCGCATTCTCCGAGCCGGGCAAGAAGGGATGATTGTTTCGCGCGGCACGGTCGACGATATCTCGGCCGTGCTCGCGGTCGATGGCTTGATCCTGCGCGGCGGCTTCCGTTTCACCAGCCAGGACACAGCACCCGCCGGGCGCTCCGGCATGCCCGCCAGGTCCATCCTGCTGGTCGGGCAGGCGGGTGCTGCGCCGTGGCCGCATTTCCTGCGCTGGCGGGAGCGGCAACCGCAGGCCATCGCCGATCCGCTCGACACATGGGCGCGCGGGGTGATCGGTTCGGTCGCGGAAAAGTTCGGCGCGCGCGCCGTGTCGCCCTCCGACAGGCCCTATCTGCCGTTCCAGCAATGGGCGATGCGGGCGGAGGGGCTAAGGCCGTCGCCACTGGGTATCCTCATGCACCCGCGCTACGGGCTTTGGCATGCCTATCGCGGCGCGCTGCTGTTCGAGGAGGCGATTGCCATCCCCGCACCTGAGGCATCGATTCACCTTTGCGATGCATGTGTCGACAAACCTTGCCTGAAATCCTGCCCGGTCGACGCCTATGCGGCGGACGGCTTCACGCACCAGGCCTGTCTGGCGCATGTGCGCGGCGCCGATGGCGCGCCTTGCCGCAGCGGCGGCTGCCTCGACCGCAACGCCTGCCCCTATGGCTCCGACTATCGCTACCCAGCCGATGTTCAGGCCTTCCACATGGCGGCGTTCGCCGGCCTGTAGAGATGGTTCCGAGTCGCACGGGAACTTGACTGCGATTGAGATGTCCTGGCTTGCCCTGACGGCCGACGCGGATATCTATCGCGTGGCAACAAGCGGAGCGCGCAATGACGAAGCAGGACCTTGAGATCAAGACCCAGGATGGTTCGGCGAAAGCCCGGCTGTTTCGTCCAGCCGCGCCGGCCAAGGCCGGAATCATCCTGTACATGGATATTTTCGGTCCGCGCCCGGCGCTCGACCAGATGGCCGAGCGGCTCGCGGGGCATGGCTATGCGGTGCTGGTGCCCGATCTCTTCTATCGCTATGTGCCCTATGGTCCGTTCGACCCCAAGACCGCCTTTGCCGAGGAAAAGAGCAAGGCTGCGCTTTTGATGCTGAGCGGCGGCACGACGCAGGGCATGACCATCCGCGACGGCGCCGCCTTCCTCGATGCGCTGACCGCCGCAGGGATCACCGGGCCGGTTGGCGTCGTCGGCTACTGCATGGGCGGCGCGCGGGCGCTTAACGCGGCGGCGAGCTATCCGGACCGGATCGCCGCCGCGGCGAGCTTCCATGGCGGCAATCTGGCCAGCGATGCCGCCGACAGCCCGCATCGCAAGGCGGCGTCAATCAAGGCCAGGGTCTATGTCGGCGTAGCCGGCGTCGACCGCAGCTTTCCGCCGGAGCAGTCGGCGCGACTGGCCGAAGCGCTGAGGGTGGCCGAGGTCGACCACGCGATCGAGAACTATGTCGGCGTGGCGCATGGCTGGTGCGTGCCCGACCACAGCGTCTACGACGCGGCCGCCGCCGAGCGCCATTGGAAGCGCTTGACGACGCTGTTTGCCGAGACGCTTGGCTAGCCTTCTCTCGCAGATCGCGGCGAGGGCACCATGTAGCGCGAGCCTTCGAACGTTGTCCGTCCTTCGGACACCTTCTCCCCGTGAACGGGGAGAAGGAAAAGCGCTGCGGCAAAAAAATCTTTCCATAACCCCAAGGATTGGCCATTAGCCTTCGTCCAACAGGCAAATGATGGCGATGATGCTGGACGAGGGCGAAGCCTCCGACGCCGAATTGGTCGGGCGGGCGAAGGGCGGAGACAGGGGTGCTTTCGGCAAATTGCTCGAAAGGCACTACGGCTTCGTCTATCGCGCTGCCTATCGCTGGTGCGGCAGGAAGGCGGACGCCGAGGACATCGCCCAGGAAGTCTGCGTCCGGCTCGGCCGGGCGATCCGCGACTATCATGGCAAGGGAGCCTTCACGACGTGGCTCTACACCATGACGCTGAACGCAGCGCGCGACATGATGCGCAAGAGCGCCCGCGACACCCGCAAGGCCGAGGCCTACGGCGCCTACGCGCTGATCGCGGGAGAGGCGGCGGAACCCGAGGACCCGGCCGAAGCGCTATGGGCGGCGGTGCGCAAGCTGACGGACAAGCAGCGCGATGCGGTGCTGCTCGTCTATGGCGAGGGGCTCAGCCACGCGGATGCCGCCGAGGCGATGGCGATCTCGGAGACGACGGTTTCCTGGCACATCCATGAAGCGAAGAAACGGCTGAAGACGTTGATGCGTTCAGCCGGGGAAGTGTGACCATGGTCGACGACAACGAACTCGAGAGGCTGCGCAACATCACGGCACCGGCGCCGGACGCCGAGGCGAAGGCGCGCGCGCTGGCAGCAGCCATGCAGGCTTTCGACGAGCAGGAAAAAATCTTCGCTGCCGCCCAAGGATCGGCCGGCGGGCTTCGTCTCACAGAGCGGGTACAAAAGCTCTGGAGAGAGATCATGCAAAAGAAACTGATCGCCACGCCGGCCATTGCCGGGCTCGTCGCCCTGCCGATCGCCGGATACGCCACCTTGCAGATGCTGAGGGAGGCGCCGCCGCAGATCGGCGGCGATGAGAAGATCACCGAGACGCTGGCCGACAAACCGGCAACCAACGGGCAGGCAACCAACGTGCCGGCGACCAACGCGCCGGCGACCAAAGTGCCGGCGACGCTGAAGCCGGTTGCCGAGGCCGATAAGCAGAAGAAAGACACCGATAGTGAAAGCCGCGGTTTGAACGAGGTGCTGGTCGCGCCGGCACAGCCGCCGAAGTCCGAAGCGGAGAAGGCCGGCGGCCTGGTCCGGCAGGATGCGC
>NZ_RZOF01000166.1:0-13030 GCF_003998955.1 Mesorhizobium sp. M4B.F.Ca.ET.017.02.2.1
CGGCATGGCCGGTCAGGCCGAGCGCGCGGAGCGCGGCGGCGGCGACCTCGGGTGAGGCATCGCCGGCGAGGCTGGCGAAGAAATCGGCGAAGCCGAAGCCGCCGGCGCGGGCCAGCGCTTCGATCGCGGCCGCCCTGACGACTGGCACGCCGTCCGCGCGCGATGCATGCACCGCAAGCTCGTTGAAGCGCGTCCGCGGAAAGCGCCTGAACAGCTCGATGACGCGCCGCGAGCGCTGCCCCGCCACGCCGATATTGTCCAGTACGAAGTCGAGCAGCGGCAGGCTGCCGAGATCGCTGAGCGCGATGGCCGCGGCGATCCTGACTTCGCGCGAGCGGTCCTCGGCCAGCGCCGAAAGCAGGCGTGCCGACGCATCCTCCGAATCCAGCGCCGCGAGCATCTCGGCGGCGTGGATGCGTTCGGCGACGTTGCCTCGTTCAAGCTGCCTGCCGACACGGGCCGGCATGCCGCATTCCTTGAAGGCGGCAAGGACGTCGTCGTGCTCCGCGCCGCGCAGCAGCGACAGGAATTCGAAGCCGGCATTGATCGCCACCCCGGCCGGCACCGCGAGGATGGCCGCCTTCAGGGCCTCGCGGTCGCGGTTTTCGGTGAAGGCGATCAGCGCCGTCAGAAGCTGGCGCCGCTGATCGGCGTTGGCCGTGCCGCGGCGCTCCTGCAGCACCCGGCGCAGGATCAGGATCAGCATGATCGCGATGGAAAGCGCGCCAAGCAGGATGGAGAGGTCCCAGACGTACCACATGGTCAGAACCGCGCGGTCAGGCCGAGCCCGACGATGGTTCGGTCGAATGTCGGGCGTTGCTCATGCGCGATGCTGGCGCGCAGCGTCAGCGGATCGGTGACGTCGAAGGAAACGCCGCCAAAGACGGTGCGCGTCGGCACCAGCGTGCCGTCGGAGATTTCCGGCGCGTCGGCGTAGCCGCCGAAGACGTTGAAGCGCTGCGTCACCGCGAGGTCGGCGCGCAGCACATAGCCGTCGGCGCGGGTGCCGATATCGTCCTCGGCATGCACCCAGCGGGCGGACAGCCCGAGCCGGCCGTCGAAAATGTAGCCCTGCACCCAGGGCGAGACGGTGGTGACGCCGGTATCGGCGAAATCGTCGTAGCGGGCGTCGATGTTGAGCGAGACCGGTCCGAACGCTTTCGCCGGCGCCACGACCTGCCAGGACGCGCCAGCGCCGATCGAATAGCGCGCCAGGAAATCGGCATCCGGCGTTGCGGCTGCCAGCGCATAGGCGGAGAAGGCGGGCGAAAATGGCTGGTCGATGCGGCCCTCGACCTGGACGTCGGTGTGTCCGTAGCGGGTCGCCACCCGCGTGCGGCCTGAAAGGGTCGTCGCCGGCGACAGCCGATAGGCAAGGCCGGCCGCGCTGTCGGTCCAGTCGCCGAGGCCGCCCGTGAGGTCGCTGACCTCCGTGCCGATGTCGAGCCGCCATTTGCGCGGCGGCGGCACCGCCAGCCGCTGCTCGATCTCGGCGGAGCCGGGCTCGATGGCGAGCGCCTGGTTGTAGGCTGCCCGCGCGGCCGCGTCGTCGCCCTCGGCGCGGCGGACGTCGCCGATCCCCACCAGCGCCTCCGCATTGCGCGGATCGATCGCAAGCACGCGATCGAATGATTGCCCGGCCCGCGTGTAGTCCGCTTCGAGAAGAGAAATCCTGGCGTCGAGGTTCAGCGCCTCGACATTGTCCGGCGCTGAGGCCAGCACGTCATCGACTATCGCGCGGGCGCGCGGCACGTCGCCTTGCCAGATCGCCAGGCGGACCTTGCCGAGTCGGGCGTCGAGCAAGCCGGGCTTGATCGCCAGGGCCCGGTCGAAGAACTGCCCGGCCTCGTCGAAGCGCTGGCCGGCGCCAGCGACCAGGCCAAGGGCGACCAGGACGTCGGTGTTCCTCGGCGCCAGCTTTAGCGCCCGGCGATAGGCCCGCTCGGCCTCGGCCAGCTTGCCCGCGGCCTTGAGCCGCCTGCCCTGCTCCATCAGCCCGGCGACGGGATCGGGCCGCCACAGCGGCGCCGTCTTCGCGGACGCTGCCGTCGCCGGAGCCGGCTTGGGCTTGCCGCCGGCCGCCTGCTTTGCCTTGCGGATGGTCTCGACCAGCGTGGCGGCATCGGCATTGCCGGGCTCGGCGCCCGCCGCCTTCTCGGCCAGCGGCAGCGCGGCATCCAGATTGCCGGAGCGGAACTCGACCTCGGCCAGGCCGAAGCTGGCATCCATATAGGTCGGGGCGAGCGACAGCGCCCTGGAGAAGGCGTCGCGCGCGGCCGGCAGATCGTTGCGGCCGAGCTCGACAAAGCCGAGCTGCACCAGGGCATCGGCATTGTCGGGCTTCAGCGCCAACGCGCGCTTGAGCAGATCCGCCGCCTCGTCGAAATGCTGGGCCTGCCTCGCCTTGACGCCGGACGCGTAAAGCTCGTCGACCGTCTGGGCCCATGAAACACCGGGAGGCGCGGCCATTGCCAGGAACATGCATGCGGCAAGGGCTGCGCGCCGGCTTTGCCGCATCAGCGTTTCTTCCGCGCGATCAGGCGCGCCAGCCGGGCCAGCAGCTCCTCGGGGATGAACGGCTTCACAAGATAGTCGTCGGCGCCCTTTTCGAGCGCCGAGACGATGTCCTTTTCGGCCTTGCGGGCGGTCAGCATGACGACGGGGGTTTCGGACAGGTTGGGGTCGCCCTTGATGCGCGCAAGCACCTCGATGCCGTCCGCCTTGGGCATCATGGCGTCGAGCACGATGATGTCGGGCCCGTCGCGCTCCGCCTTCGAAAGCGCTTCGGCCCCGTCCACCGCCTTGATGACCTCGTATCCCTTCGCCCGCAGCCTGAATTCCATCAGCTCGAGCAACAAGGGATCGTCATCGCAGATCAGAACTCTTGCCTTCGCTCCATCCACCTGTGCTGCTCCGGTTCCATCGCCCCCGGAGTGATCAATCAACGAACCGCCATCCGCCAATGTGGTCCACGCCCATAGTTCCGCGCGGGCCGCAGGCCCGCAACACCCGTGCGATCATAGTTATAGCCGATTCGCGACGGCCGCATTTCGCTACAATCAGTAGATGAATAAGTCGGCATGGTATATGAGCCGTAAACGGCGCCGCACAGCTTCCCGCCGATGCGGCCGCCGGGAAGCCCGAACAGCCCGTCAGCGCGCGCGCAGCGCCAGCAGCTTCCCGACCTCAGCGGCGAGCGCCAGCGGGTCGAAGGGTTTGGCGATGACCCCGACCGCCCCCATGGCCAGATAATGTTCAACCTGATGCGTCTGGGTGCGCGCCGTGATGAACGCCACGGGAATCGATGCCGTAAGCGGCGAGGCGGCCAGCCGCTTCAGCGTCTCCGGCCCATCCATGTCCGGCATCATCACGTCGAGCAGGATGAGGTTGGGCTGCCAGTCGGCGGCGACCGCCAGCGCTTGGGCGCCCGAAGAGCAGGACCGCACCTCGAACCGAGGCTCGAGCTCCAGCGACATCTGCGCGATTTCGCGGATGTCGTCCTCGTCGTCCACATAGAGGATCCTTGCCGACATCAATGTCACTCCCCTGCTTGCGCGGTGGATTTCGCCGCGTTGCGAGACGCAACCAACATGCGCCGGACCAGCTTGGCGACATCGATCTCCGACGCCCTGGTCTTGGTCATCATCGCCTGCACCCGGTCGCCGAGTTTCTCGTCCATCTCCGCCGCCGAGAACACGATGACTCGGGTTTCCTGCGGCAGATCGATGAGCAGGTCCAGCCCCGACCCGTCGGGAAGCGCGATGTCCAGGATGACCAGGTCGAAGCGATGCTTGGCGACCGCCCGCCGCGCCTCCTGCAGCGTTTTCGCCGAGGCGATCAAGACGTCCGGACCCAGCCCCGCCGACATCACGGCAAGCACGCCCTCGTCGTCCTCGACGTGGAGGATCCTCGGCCTGCGCTCGACCTTGCCGGCGACGATCTTGGAGAGAGCGGCGTGAAGCCGCTTCGAGTCCACCGGCTTCTCCAGCCAGTCGACGATGCCGACGGCGGTGCCGTTGAGTGAGCGCTTGGCCTCATCGGCGACGGCGGAGATGACGATGACCGAGATGTCGGAATTCACCGGTGACGCCCTGATGTCGTGGAAGAGCTTGATGCCGGATTCACCCGCCAGCCTGATGTCGAGCGTCAGCGCCACATAATCACGGGAGCGCAGCAGCGCCATGGCGGTGTCGATGTCGGGGGCGACGTCGCTGGAAAAGCCCTCCGCATCGAGCAGTGCTGCGATCACCGCCGCGACATCGGTCTCGTCCTCGCAGATGAGGACACGCAGGCGGCCATCGCGCGGCCGCGACCGGCGCTCCGTCGAAACCGGCTTGTCAGGCTGCCTCTGCGCCTCGGCGAGGTCGACATGGAACGAGGTTCCCTTGCCTTCCTCGGTCTCGAAGGAAACGGCGCCGCCGAGCTTTTCGACGATGGTCTTGACGATGCTCAGGCCGAGGCCGGTGCCGCCCTGCTTGCGGGTGCTGGAGGCATCCGCCTGCTCGAACTTGCCGAAGATGCGGCTGCGGAATGCCTCGGGAATGCCGGCGCCCTGATCGATCACCGAGATGCGCAGCATGTCGCGATCGCGGCGCTCGAGTTTCACCGTCACGGTGCCGTCGGCGTTGGAGAACTTGATCGCATTCGACAGCAGATTGGCCATCACCTGATGCAGGCGATCCTCGTCGATGTTGGCCTCGGCGCGCGGGGCATCGTCGACCAGGACGATGCGGATCCCGCCGTCGGCCCGGTAGTTGGAGCTGGCGGCAATGGCCTGCTCCAGCAGGGGGCGGACGGGCATCTGCTTGATCTTGAAGGCGATCACGCCCGATTCGATCTTCTCCATGTCGAGGATGTCGTTGATGAGAAGAACCAGCCGCTCGCTGTTGTTGTGGGCGATGTTGATGAGGTTGGCGACCTTTGGCGGCAGCTCGCCCGCCACGCCGGCCGCGATCAGGCCGAGCGAACCGCGGATCGACGTCAGCGGGGTGCGCAATTCGTGGCTGACCGTCGAGATGAAATCGTTCTTGAGCTGGGTATTGCGTTTCTGCTCGGTGATGTCGCGATTGTAGGTGATGACGCCGGTGATCTTGCCGGCCTCGTCGCGGAACGGCGCCTTCAGCGTGTAGAGCCAGCCCTGCTTGCCGTCCGGGAAAATCGCCGGCTGGTCGATGCGCAGCGTCTGGCCGGCCTCCAGCGCGCCCATCTCGTCCTGCCGGAAGCGCTCCGCCACATCCTTCGGGTAGAAATCGAAATCCGTCTTGCCGATCAGGTTCTCGACCGAGGTGGCGTTCACCATTTCGGCGGTCGCCGGATTGGCGGCGATGAAGCGGCCGTCGACGTCCTTTATGTTCAGGCAATCCGGCAGCTCGCGAACCATGGCCCGGTAGATCATGTTGGACATGACAAGATCGCGCCGCCGCTGCTGGCGGTCGAGCAGCACGCTGACGATGATGGTGCTGAGGAAGCGAAACACAAGCGACGGGAACGTGCTCTGCTGCACCATGCCGGCGACGACTTGCGGGGGAATGACCAGGAGCGTGATCAGTCCGGCGAGAGCGACCGACACGCCGAGGCCGAATATGTCGAAGATGGTGCGCGACCGGGCCGCGACGATGTGATGCCAGGCAATGCCGACGACAGCCGTGATGAGGATGCCCACGATCCCGATGCTCGCGCCCTGGCCGCCGAGATGGATGCGATAGGCAATGGAGCCGGCCGTGGCGATGACCATGGCCGGCCATCCGCCGAAGAAGGCGGCGGCGGCGATGAAGGCGGCGCGCAGATCGACGATGAAGCCGGAGACGGAGAGCGCCGTCGCCATGGAAATGACCGCGCCCGTGCACATCACCACGCCGAGAACCAGCGACTGCCTGCGCTGCGAGAGACGCCCGGTAAAATCCGCCACAAGATCCCAGGCGACCACCAGGATGGAGACCAGGGCAAGATTGGCGAGGAGTGAGCGCCAGATATCGGTCATGACTTTCCGGCTCCTTTTTTCCGATAGATACCGGCAAAACCTATCCGAGGTCTAAAGAGCCGTGGACCGGTCTGAGCGACAATGGGACAGGCCGAAACGCCGAATCGGCGACCAGTGCGAAGCGTCAGGCCGACGCGATCATCGCCCAGCGAACGGCATATGTCGACGACCTCCGGCCGCGAAGGGGCTTCAGGCGAGGTGGCGGAAGTTCGACGGCGGCTGCGCCACCCAGGCCTCGATCTCGCGCGTGACGAAGGCGGCGGCCTGGTGGTGGATGAAGTGGCCGGCACCGGGCAGCGCCAGCACGGAAGAGACGTTGTCGACCTCGCGGAACGTGCCGTCGAAGGCGCTGGCCGGAACATAGGGATCGTCGGTGCCGAACAGGGCAAGGGTCGGCGCCCTGATCAACGGCAGCGGGCCGATGTCGGGCACCCTGCCCAGCGGAATATTGGCCCTGTAGTAGTTCAGCACCGCCTCCGGATCGGATTGCCGAAGCGACGCCACGAGCGCCTGTCTATCGTCCACGTCGGCAACCCAGCTGGCAAGCTCGTCCGGCGTGGGCAGGGCTGCCACACCGGCTTCCTGGAAGCGGCGCACGTAACCGAAATATCCGGAATTGGCTGGATCGGCTATGGCCCGAAGATAGTTGCGCGGATGGGGACTGGAGAGAGTTATGAGGTGGCGTACCGCCGACGGCACGCGCATGGCCAGCCACCAGGCGATGGTTCCTCCCCAGTCGTGGCCGACGATTGAAGCCTGGGAGAGTCGTTCCGCCATGAGGATGGACAGCACGTCTTGAACGAGGTTCGGCAGCAACGCGTAGTTTGCATGTCCCCTCGGCCTGTCGCTTAGCCCGAATCCGCGCAGATCCGGCGCCAGGACCCTGTAGTTGCCGCATAGAGATTCGATCTGACGGCGCCAGCCAAGACCATGGTCGGGAAACCCGTGCAGAAAAACGATCGGCGGGCCGGAGCCCGCCGCGATGTAGTGCAACCTAACGTTCCCGTTCGATGCGAACCTGGACTCGAAAGTCGTAACCGAAGCCACCCTGACCGGCCGCTGCGATCACATCTTGACTTCGAGGCGCAGGAACGGCCCCTGGAATACCTGGTTCTCGTGGTCGGCATTCACAAGAAGGTTGTGCCATGCCTCGATCTTGTAGCCTGCGGTCAAGGTCGTGTTCGGCATCGGCGTCCAGCTCAAGCCGGCCGACGCATCGAGGTTAGAGACCGTTTCGCTCGAGCTCTCACTGAACAAAGTTGCGGAAGCATGCATGTCAGGGTTTGTTTGCGTGACACTGCCACCAACACGGTTGGTGCGGCGGCCCCACATCACGGAGCCCGAAACGGCGCCCGTCAGGCCCCAGTTTTCGCCGACCGGGTAATAAGCCTCGGCACCAACCCTTGGACCGATGCCCCAGTATTCGGACGAGCCAACCTTGTCGGCGGAAATGCCCTTGTCGGCAGGATTGTCAGGCGTGAACGTCTCGGAGAAGTCGAACACCTTTTCGTCCGCATGTGCGATCCGCAGGCCGCCAAAGAAGCGGATGTCAGCCTGCTGTGCCTTGACGTGCTTGCCGACGTCGAAATCGAACGCCTGAAAGGCGTAGCCGTCGCCGTAACGAGCGCTAATGGTACCGTCTGGATCGGTGACAGGCCCCTCGCCAAGAAGGACCGACCGGTGCTTGCCGACATGAAAGGTGCCGGAAAGACGCCAATCCAGCCCCGGGGAAATCTGCTTGGTCAACGCTACTGACCCGGAGATGTCGCCGTTGCTGTTGCCCAGCTTGTCGCTGCTGAGCTTGTCGTCCTTGTGGACATTGTTCCAGAAATAGGCGCCTTCGAACGACATCTTGATGCGCGCATCGATGACCGCCGGGTCCGATGGTTGCGCCTCTCCGGCATGAGCCGTGGCCACGCCGATGGTTGTCACGGAGGCAGCCGATGCCGCCACCGTTGCTAAAAGTTTGCCCTGTACTTGAGCCCGCATGCTTATCCCCACCCCAGATTCTCGCGGCTGCCAATATTGCAGAGACTCGGATAACGGCCTATTGCCGAGAGGATGCCCCGACACTTTGCCGCGTCAGTGTAACATCTTTGCAACAGCAATAAAAAACACAATGACTAGAGATAGTTAGCGCCAGACGATGACAAACGGGGGCTTCGTGGACAATCCAGCGCAAATTGAAGGCTTTCTGAACAATCTCGCCTACGCGCTCTTTGCCCGGAGCGGCCAGATCACCCCCGAGCCTCGTGAAATCGGCAATCTCGCGGTCTTCGACCACCCAGACGCGGTCGACAGGATCGCCAAGGCCCCGAACCTGTTTCGCAAGAACTTCTCGCTGATTTCCGCACTCGGCTTCAGCCGCTTCAACACCAATGACGAGGAGTGGGCGACAAGGCGCTCAATCACGCAAGACAGTTACCTCGCTGCAGCGAAGCCCGCCCAGGTGCAAAGCGTGTCCGATATCTTCGCCTCGTGCTTCAGCGTCTGCGAAACGTCCCTGGCCGGCATCCAGGAGGCGCTGTTCGCTGGCGCCCTGACCATCTTCTATCAGGCGTTCAGACTTGTGGCTGAGCCCCGGTCGACGGCGGCATTGCTTGACCGGACCCGCGAGGTGCTGCGCCGCCTGCAATATTACTCCTGGGTCACGCCGACCGATGCTGAGCGCACCAGCGTCATCAGCGACGCCCGCGCGGTCATAGCCGAGTTCGGAGCGCAGCTGATGGCGGACCCACGATCGGCCGCCCAAATGCGCCGCTTCTCCGAGAAATCAGGCGGAATCGACAGCTTCTCGCCCATCGAAGAGTTCGTCATGAACCTTTTCGCGGGCGTCGAAACCACCGTGACGACGGTGCTGTGGGTGATCGACAGGCTCGGCGCCAACCAGAAAGTACAGGAGCGTATCCATGACGAGATCGCCGGCGCCAAGGCCGACACGCCGTTCACCGACTGCTTCATCAACGAGACGATGCGGTATTTTCCGCCCATTCCGTTCCTGACGCGCGAGGTGAGCGCCGACACGGTAATCGACGGCGTGGCGCTGAGGGCCGGGCAACTCATCATGCTTTCCATCGTTGGCGCGCACCAGCATCCCGAGTTCTGGGAGAATCCGCGGACATTCGATGCCAGCCGCAAGGAATTCATCGACAATAGTTTCGACCGTCGCGCCTTCATCCCGTTCCTGACCGGGCCGCGCATGTGCGGCGGCGCACGCCTTGGCCGGCTCGAGGTCGAGCAAGCGGTTCGCGCGGTGGTGCGGCAGTTCGCATTCGCCCGCACCGACGACATTATCCGCTTCGACTATGCGCTGGCATTGCGCCCGGCGACAGGCATGGCGGTCGTGGTGTCAAGGCGCTGACAATGGCCGGTCCGTTGCGCCAGGCATGTCGCGCCACAGGTCCCGGATCAGGCTTCCGAATTGCCTTGCGATGATAGTTTTCATATCCGCATCGTGCTGATAGCGCGCGCTTGCCTCGATGGCGGCCTTGTCCAGATCATGGGCCGGAAACCAGTTTCGCATCGTCGCTCGCACATTCTCGTACGGGCTGGCGACAAAATCCTCATAGGCGACATCGACTACCCTCATGGGATCAATGGTCGAGAGGTAGTTCCGCCACATGACCTCAGAGTCGGCGATATGGCGCACCGTATCGATGACCGCCTTCTGGCTTATCGTCTTCAACTTCGGGATTCCCGGCAGCGTATCCCCGCCATCGAACGGTTGCCCGGTATAGAGCATCGCAAGCAGGCTGACGGTCTGGTCAACCTTGTTGCGTCGGGACAGGAACACATAAAATGACCTTGTATCGTCCTGGCCGATCGCGTTGCGCGCGAAGTTCAGATTGCCTGCGAACAGCTTTGCCGCGAACACGCCATTGACCGAGCGTCTTGCCAGAAGTTGCCGTCCGTATGACGCTGCCGCGCGATCGAGTGCCGGGACGTCGATGGCATCGTGGCCGGTCCAGCGGCGCAGGAGCGGCAGCGCAAACTGCCACTGGAAGTACTCGGTGGGCAGACCGAGCCCGAAATGCTTCAGCACCCGACAGTAGGAATGGCCGGCAGTTCGGGGCGTCGTGCAAATCAGGATCTTGATCGGTTTGCCATCCGACCCAGCCTGATCGAAAGCAGCCGATTGCAGCTTTCCGTATGCTTCCTCGAAGTGCATTGCCGATCCCCCAAAGGCAGCGCCAGTTCAAACGGCGGACAGGAAACCCAGGATCAAGAAAGCCTGATCAATCGTCATCAGCGAGGGCGGGCTGCCCGCATCAATGTTGTCGACGATACAGATGTCTGGCCGGACGCGACGCGTCCGCTCCAAGGCGCTCCTGTCGATGAATTCGCTCTTTCGCCCATACATCAGCAACATGCGCGCATCCAGCTTGGCCACCATGGGAAACAGATCGTATGCACGTCCGGTCATTGTCGCGAAATTCTCGGTCGCGGCCGGATCATAGGCCAGCCGAACGCCGTCGGTGCCGCCGGCGATTCGGTTCTCGATGTAGCGGCTTAGAACCACTTCCTCGACGGTGCCCATCTCGGCGCTTGCGGCACGCAGATAGTCCCTCGCCACGGCGCGCGTCTCGAAGGTCAGCGTGCTTTCCCGGATGACCGCGTCTCTCAGGGCGTCGACCTTCGGGCCGCCGATCATGGGAACATCATTGAGGACTATCCGATCGACACGGCCGCGGTTTGCATGGAGGAACAGTGCCAGGATCAGCCCGCCCCATGATGTGCCGATGAAGTGGTTCTCCTTGCCGGCAAACCGACCGAGCGCGCGCAAGCACCGGGAATAGAGATCGATGTCGTAACCCGCACCAAGAAACGCGCTGCGCCCACGCCCAAGCAGATCGGGGCAGATCACCAGATAGCCGTTGCGGCAAAGAAAGGTCGCGAGATAATCGAAATCGGCGCCGTTCCCGGTAAAACCGTGGAGGCAATAGACTGTCCCACGAGACTGGCCGGCCGGCTGCCAAATGCGCACGAGCATCGACGCATAACGGTCGCCGAGGCGGATCAGAATCTCCTGGGTGAGCCCCTCGCCTGGCGCGGCCTGGTCCATCATGCATCCCGCTTGCGCACGGCGCGCTTCATGGCGCCACGGGCATCGATGAAGTCGCGCTTCCAGTAGACCGACTTGTCGAGGTTGAGCAGTTTCGCCTCCTTGATCAGCGGCAGGATGTGCGAGGACGAGCGCGTCGCCATAACGGTTGCGGCAATTGCGCTGCCACCAGGATCGGGATTGAGCGGGCCATTGTTCGCGACCCATGTTTCGGCGATCTCACGGCTGGTCACGACCCAGCCGACGTAGGCGACGATCGCATCGTCAATGGCACCGATAAGATGCGATTGCTGCTCGATCTGATAGCGCAACGACTTCACCATCTGGCCAAATTCGTAGCCGTCGAAGGGCGGATGGTGCGCAATGAAGTTGCAGACCAGACCAAGCGAGAACGGGTTGAAAGGAACGCGGGTGAAAAGAAGCTTGCTCATACGGACTCATGGTGTTTCAAGCGGGCGCGAGATTATGATGAGGAACCGGGGCGAGCTAGAGGGAAAAGAGCGGGGCGAATAGTCGTGGCGTCGCGATCTTGACTGCTAGAGGGGCTACTGCCGACGGGAGAGCGCGCATGAGAAAGGTCATCATCACGGAGTTCATCAGCGTCGACGGCATCGCCGAGGTCGAGAAGCTGCCGAACGTCACCTGGAACGACGAGATGAACGCGTTCAAGGAGGCCGAACTCGCCGACAGCGGCGCTATGCTTCTCGGCCGCACGACCTACGAGATCTTTGCCGGTTCATGGCCCTCCGAAACCGGAGACTTCGCCGATCGGTTCAATGCGCTGCCGAAATTTGTCGCCTCGACCAGCCTGCAGGCGCTCGACTGGCAACCGGCGCAATTGCTCGCAGGCCACCTGCCCGAAGCGGTCGCCAGCCTGAAGCAGACAAACGGCGGCAACATCTATGTGCATGGCAGCTTGAGCATTGCCCGGCAGTTGCTCAGTCACGGGCTCGTCGATCGCCTGAGGCTGCTCGTCTATCCGGGCGCCGTCGGCCAGGGCAAGCCGTTGTTCCCGACCGAGGAGCCGCTCGCGCTAGAGCTGATCTCGGCCGTCCCGTTCAGCAATGGCGTGGTGGCGCTGGAGTATGCGCCGGTCGCGAAGGGTTAGTAGCCTGCTCCAAAGGCTGGGCATCGCCGGGCCAGGAAGCAGCGCGGCGCCGCGGACGTGAAGGCTCCGCTCTGTCTATTGCTTTAGGAAAGCTGCCGTCATCGAACGATCGGGGGCAAGGAGCCCCCGATTGCTGTTCGGACGAGATTTACGCCAGCTCGTCAGATGAGGAAGACGCTGGCGTCCGGATGCGTCTGGTTGTTCATCGCATCGAAGGCGTTGGCGATATCGTTGATCCCCGGTTGACCGGTCAGGCCGAAATTGGAGGTCGGGGCGTTGGTGTCGTTAAGGACGTCCCGCACCGCGGCGATCACCTCGCCCGGTTGCAGCGTGTGGTCGTCGTTCGTGTCAATCTGATTGAGAATTGCGATGATGGCCGGGTTCGAACTGGTCGCCGCGGAGAAACTGAAATTGAGTTCCGGTTTACCGCCGGGGCCGTCGGGCACGGCAGTGACGGCAGCGGAGAGATACGCCGCCGCCGAGGAGCGTTCGAGGTGGTTCACCCCACCGCCCTTGGCTCCCAACGCATCCGCGATCGAGGGCGTTCCTGGAATCTTCGACAGGTTCTGGAACTCGAAGATGGTCTCGAAGGAAGTGTTGGAGTTCCAGCCCGAGTGGAACTCGCCTAGCTCCTGGGTCAAGATATCGAGGTGGTTCTTCCAGAAGCCCGGCGTCAGGCCCTGGCCGGCCGGCGGCAGGAAGTTTGTGAAGTCGTTGCCGGTGTCGGTGCCACCGCTGCCGGGATTGTCGACCGTCTGCACGAGGATCCCGGTCTGCTGCGAGCCGTCCGGCACGACCTCGTAGATGTTCTTGCCGACATCGGCCAGCGTCAGTCCGCCGATCGACCAGGCGCCGCCGGCCCCCGTCGTCGTCGAGCGGT
>NZ_RZOF01000167.1:0-13022 GCF_003998955.1 Mesorhizobium sp. M4B.F.Ca.ET.017.02.2.1
GTCGTCAGCGCAGCGACGGATTCGCCTTCGCCAATGCCGCTTTGCCCGCCGGCCGGGCCGGGATCGGTCTCCTTGCCCTCGGGCGTCAGGCGCTGGGTGAACTTGGTCGCCTCGGCCGGTTCGCCGGCGCCCGCCGCCGGCGGCGCCGCCGCGGCGTCGGCGGCAGGCTTGGCCGGCTTCACCAGCGGCTCGGTGGTGACGGTCTTATCTCCGCCAAGACCGAGCATCGAGCCGAACGCGTCCTTGTTCAGCCAGATGCCGTAGCCACCGCCGCCGATCACCACGAGCACGGCGGCCGCGGCGATGAGCCCGCCATAGCTGCGCTTGCGCGCGGCGGGGCGCAGCCGCTGGAAAGTTTCGGCCGGCGCCGGCTCCTGGTCGTTGTCGAAGACCTCATCCTGGTCGTTCGGCACCGAGCTGTCCATGCCAGCCAGGGGGACATCGGTCTCGAATGGCGGCGGCGCTGGCGGCGCCTTCTGCCAGCCTGGCTCCGTCTTGGCGACGGGCGGCGCCGGCCGGAACGGTTCGGGCTTGGCGGGCTCCGGCCTGGCCGGTTCGGGTTTGGCGACGACAGGCTGCCGGACATGGCTCGGCTGGTTCTTGTTGCGGTCGATCGAGGAGAAGATGTGCTCCAGCTCGGCCAGCGGATCGGCCGCCGGCGCGCTTTTGGCATAGCCCCGTTCGACGCTGGAAATGGCATCCTCGAGAGTGCGCTTCTGCTGATCGGCGACCGACGGCGCCAAAGGCGGGACGTGGTCCGCAAGCTTCTTGGCGATTGTCGCCCGCGCCTTGTCATAGACCTTCGACCGCATCTCCGGCGTGTTCTCGCTGAGACTGTCGATCGTCTTTTTCAGAACGGTGATGAAATCTGCCATGCTTCAGTGGACCTGCATTTTGTTCCCGGGCCGGCCCCCGCAAATCAGCCGCTATGCCTGGAAAGGCTGAGAAACTAGTCTTGAAACGGATCGGTCACAAGTATCGTGTCATCCCGCTCCGGGCTGGTGGAAAGCAGCGCCACCGGCGCGCCGATCAGCTCCTCGATGTATCGGACATACTTGACCGCCTGGGCCGGCAGATCGTTCCAGCTGCGCGCGCCGGCGGTGGTGCCTTTCCAGCCTTCGAGCGTCTCGTAGACCGGCTCGACACGTGCCTGCGCGCCCTGGCTTGCCGGCAGATAGTCGATCGTCTCGCCATCGAGGCGGTAGGCGGTGCAGACCTTGATCTCGTCCAGCCCGTCGAGCACGTCGAGCTTGGTCAGCGCGATGCCCTTGATGCCGTTGACGGCCACCGCCTGGCGCACCAGCACCGCGTCGAACCAGCCGCAGCGGCGCTTGCGGCCGGTGACGACGCCGAATTCATGGCCGCGCGTGCCGAGGAACTCGCCGATCTCGTTCTTCTGCTCGGTCGGGAACGGACCTTCGCCGACACGCGTCGTGTAGGCCTTGGTGATGCCGAGCACATAGCCGATGGCGCCCGGACCGACGCCCGACCCGGCTGCCGCCTGGCCGGCGACGGTGTTGGACGAGGTGACGAACGGATAGGTGCCGTGGTCGATGTCGAGCAGCGTGCCCTGCGCGCCTTCGAACAGGATGCGCTCGCCGGCGCGGCGACGGTCGTCGAGAACCTTCCACACCCGGTCCATGTAGGGCAGGATGTCGCCGGCGACCGAGGTCAGCTCCTGCATGATCGCCTCATGCGTCGCTTCCGGGTGGCCGAGCCCGCGACGCAGCGCATTGTGATGCGTCAGCAGCCTGTCGACCTTCACGGGAAGCGTTTCCAAATCCGCCAGATCCATCACCCTGACCGCGCGCCGGCCCACCTTGTCCTCGTAAGCGGGTCCGATGCCACGGCGGGTCGTGCCAATCTTCGTCCCGGAATTGGAGGCGGCGTCCTCGCGGAATCCGTCCAGCTCGCGGTGCAGCGACAGGATAAGCGCGGTGTTTTCGGCTATTTTCAGGCGGTCCGGCGTCACCTCGACGCCTTGCGCCTTCAGTTTCGCCGCCTCGGCGACGAACGCGTGCGGATCGAAGACCACGCCATTGCCGATGATCGACAGCTTGCCCTGCCGCACCACGCCGGAGGGCAGGAGCGACAGCTTGTAGACCTTGCCGTCGACGACCAGCGTGTGGCCGGCATTGTGGCCGCCCTGGAAGCGCACGACGACGTCGGCCCGCTCCGACAGCCAGTCGACGATCTTGCCCTTGCCTTCGTCGCCCCACTGCGAGCCGACGACCACCACATTGGCCATGTTGCTTTTCCCTTGAGATGCCGACTTGCGGCTTGAAAACGACAGGCCTCTATAGCGTCAAGACCCGGCGAACGCGACCATTCTTTGCCGCCGAAAACGGCCAAAGGCATAAGAATTTTGCCTGCCGCGCCGGTCCCGGGCGCTCCCGCCAGGCCGACGCCCGGCACAAACGCAAGCGCCGCGCGGCTATCGCACGCGCGGCGCTGTCATGCAAATCGGCGCGATCTGGTTCAGTCGCCGCCGACGTCGAACCGCAGTCGCTTCGCCGAGTCGCTCGACTTGTGCGCCCGCACCTGTTCCAGGACCGTTTCCGGGAACGGCGCGTCGAGATAGAGCAGCGCGATGGCGTCGCCACCCGGCCGGTTGCGGCCAAGCTGGAAGTTGGCGATGTTGACGCCGTTCTCACCGCAGACCGTGCCGAGCAGGCCGATGATGCCGGGCGCGTCGGCATTGGTCGTGTAGAGCATGTCGCGGCCGACCTCGGCGTCGAGATTGATGCCCTTGATCTGGATGAAGCGCGGCTTGCCGTCCGAGAAGCAGGTGCCGGCGATCGACCGGGTCCTGTGCTCTGTGGTGACGGTCAGCTTGATGTAGCCGTCGAAGACGCCCGACTTGTCGCGCTTGACCTCGGCGACGATAATGCCGCGTTCCTTCACCATGATCGGCGCCGACACCATGTTGACGTCGGAGACCTGCGGCCGGATCAGGCCGGCAAGGGCCGCGCTGATCAGGGCGCGCGTGTTCATGGTCGCGGTCGAGCCGTCGAACAGGATCTCGACCTCCTTGATCGGATCCTCGGTAACCTGGCCGACAAAGGCGCCGAGCACCTCGGCGAGCTTGACGAAGGGCTTCAGCCGCGGCGCTTCCTCGGCGGTGATCGAGGGCATGTTGATGGCGTTGGAGACGGCGCCCTTGATCAGGTAGTCGGACATCTGCTCGGCCACCTGCAGCGCGACGTTCTCCTGCGCCTCGGTGGTCGAGGCGCCGAGATGCGGCGTCGCCACGACATTCTCCATGCCGAACAGTTCGTTGTTCTCGGCCGGCTCGACTTCGAACACGTCGATGCCGGCGCCCGCCACCTTGCCGCTCTTCAGCGCCGCCACCAGGTCTGCCTCGACGATCAGCCCACCGCGGGCGCAATTGATGATGCGCACGCCGGTCTTCATCTTGGCGATCGCCGCCGCGTCGATGATGTTGCGTGTCTTGTCGGTCAGCGGCGTGTGCAGCGTGATGAAGTCGGCGCGCGCGAAAAGCTCGTCGAGCTCGACCTTTTGAACGCCGAGCTCCTCTGCGCGGCTGTCCGAGAGGAACGGGTCGAAGGCGATGACGTGCATCTTCAGCCCGACGCCGCGCGTGGCGACGATCGAGCCGATATTGCCGCAGCCGATCACGCCCAGCGTCTTGCTGGTGATCTCGATGCCCATGAAGCGGTTCTTTTCCCACTTGCCGGCATGCGTCGAGGCATTGGCCTCCGGGATCTGGCGGGCGAGCGCGAAGATCATCGCGACCGCGTGCTCGGCGGTGGTGATCGAATTGCCGAAGGGCGTGTTCATCACGATGATGCCCTTGCGGCTGGCCGCCGGGATGTCGACATTGTCGACGCCGATGCCGGCGCGGCCGACGACTTTGAGATTGGTCGCGGCGTTGATCAGCTTTTCGGTGACCTTGGTGGCCGAGCGGATGGCGAGGCCATCATACTGGCCGATGACTTCGGCCAGCTTTTCCTTGTCCTTGCCGAGATCGGGCAGATAGTCGACCTCGATGCCGCGATCCTTGAAGACCTGCACTGCGGTGGTTGAAAGCTTGTCTGAGACGAGAACGCGGGGCGCCATGGCGGCCTCCTTTGAATGGGATTGATCCGGTTGGAAATGGGCGGCCTGCAGGCCGCCCGCCAGAAACTCAGGCCGCTGCCTTCAGCGACGCCTTCTGCGCGGCAAAGGCCCAGTCGAGCCAGGGCAGCAGCGCCTCGAGGTCGGCGGTCTCGACTGTCGCGCCGCACCAGATGCGCAGGCCGGGCGGTGCATCGCGATAGGCGCCGATGTCATAGGCGACGCCGTCCTTGTCGAGCGCCGAGACCAGCCCCTTGGCGAAAGCCGCCTGCCCGTCGGCGTCGAGCGCCGCGACATCTGGATCGGTGAAGGAAAAACACGCCGAGGTGTTCGAGCGCGTCGCCGGGTCGACGGCGAGATGGCCGAGCCAGGATGATTTGGCGACGAACCGGTCGAGCACCGCCGCATTGGCGTCGGCGCGGGCGACCAGGGCGTCGAGGCCGCCGATCGACTTCGCCCAATGAAGCGCGTCGAGATAATCCTCGACGCACAGCATCGACGGCGTGTTGATCGTCTCGCCCTTGAAGATGCCCTCGATCAGCTTGCCGCCCGAAGTGAGGCGGAAGATCTTCGGCAGCGGCCACGAAGGCTTGTAGGTCTCCAGCCGCTCGACGGCGCGCGGCGACAGGATCAGCATGCCGTGCGCACCCTCGCCGCCCAGCACTTTCTGCCAGGAGAAGGTGACGACGTCGAGCTTGGCGAAATCGAGCCTTTGCGCGAAGGCCGCCGAGGTCGCGTCGCAGATGGTCAGACCCTTGCGATCGGCGGGAATGAAATCGCCGTTCGGCACCCGCACGCCGGACGTCGTGCCGTTCCAGGTGAAGACCACGTCGCGGTCGAAATCGATGCCGGCCAGGTCCGGCAGCGCGCCATAGCCGGCCTCGAACTTGCGCACGTCGGCGAGCTTCAGCTGCTTGACCACGTCGGTGACCCAGCCCGAGCCGAAGCTTTCCCAGGCGACCATGTCGACGCCGCGCTCGCCGAGCAGCGACCAAAGCGCCATCTCGACCGCGCCGGTGTCGGACGCCGGCACGATGCCGATGCGGTAGTCGGCCGGAACCTTGAGGATTTCGCGCGTCTGCTCGATCGCCTGTTCGAGCTTGCTCTTGCCGATCTTGGCGCGGTGCGAGCGCCCGAGCGCGGCAGCTTTCAGCGCCTCGACCGACCAGCCGGGACGTTTTGCGCAGGGACCTGAGGAGAAATTGGGATTTGCCGGACGGAGTCCGGGCTTCGTAAGCGTCGTCATCGTGGTCTATCCTTCCAGATAGTGGCCCCTCGTTGGGGAGGGGTGGCCCACGGACGGCGATATGCGTTCAGGCTTCCGGCGTCAAGAGGAAAGTTTTTGTCGCTGGCGGGATACTCGCGCCGCGTCGGCAAGCAGCGGCCCGCAAAAGCAAACGGCGGGTCCACGGACCCGCCGTCAAGAATCCTGCCCCGGCGGACCTACCAGAGATCGTAGCGCAGCCCGAGCTTGACCGTCTGGTAGTCGATGCCCTTGTGGATGTTGAAGGCGCCGCTGTCAAAGGCCACGTATTTGGCGCTCGGCACCGAGAAGTACTCGTAGCCGAGATCGACCGAGAGGTTCTTGCTCACCTGATAGGAGAACCCGGCGCCGATCGAATAGGCAAGGTTGAATTTTGCTTCGGAATCCTCCGATCCCTGGTAACCCGCCGGATCATCGCAGGTGAAGCCGCCGCCGCCCGACGAATCCGGCGCGATCTCGACGCAATTGCGCTCGCCCTGGGTCTTGAAATACTTGTTGTAGGCGACGCCGATGCCGCCGCCGACATAGGGCGTGATGCCGACATAGGTGCCGAGGTCGACATAGCCATTGGCCATCACGCTGTAGCCCTTGTTGGTGGCGCGGTTCGTGGCCACGCAGTCTTCCGTAGCCGGGGCCGTGCCGATGATGATGACGCCGCCGGGCCCGATCGTCACCGTATTGGTGTGGCCGGCGCAGCCGTCCGGCACCACTGCGTGGTCGCCGAACTTGTTGGTCGGCAGGATGCCGCCATTGAGTTCGACCCTGAGGAAGTCATTGAGGTGGTAGCCCATGCCGATGCTGCCCGTGAACAGGCTGCTGTCGTTGGTGAAGCTGGTCGCTCCGCTCGCCGAGATCTGATGCTCGAACGGATGGCTGAACGCGTAGCCGATATCGCCGCGCAGATACCATCCCGAGCCGACCTCGACCGGCACGTAGTCCGGCGCCTGGTCGACATAGATCGGCGGATCGTAGTCGGCCGGCAGCGCCTGCGTCACCGGCATCAGCACGATGGCGGCCAGCGCCAGCGCTATACGCGATTTGAATACCATGTCCCCGGCTCCCGAACTTGGCGCGCGCCGCAAGCGCAGCACCGTTTTTCAAGGAGCATTGTTAACCATAGTGGTTAAGTGCCGGTTAAGGATAACAGAGCGTTAGCGAATTGATTTCGAAGAGCTTTAGATCGGACTTTTCTTGCAAACGAAAACCGCCCGGCAAGGCCGGGCGGCTGAGGAACTTCTCGAATATTCAGGCGCTTACTTGGTATAGATCGGCTCCGGTTCGGGCTGATAGGCCACTACCGGCGCTGCGCAGCCATTGTTGCCGCCGAACTGATAGCGCAGGCCACCGCGCACCTCGTGCGTATTCATGCCGTGGTCGAAGCCTGGGCCGGAGCTGGTGGTATCAAACTCGAACATGCGTCCGCCTTGGATGTGGCTGAAGCGGTAGCCTGCGTCGAAGATGAGCTTGTCGGTCAAGCAGTAGGAAGCGCCGGCCATGAGTGCGTAGGCGAAACGCCAGTTGGACGACCCGGGGTTGGTCTCGGTGGTGTTCGGATCGCGGACCGTGTCCCACTTGATACGCGCGCCGCCAATGCCGGCGCCGACGTAGGGCGTAATGCCGTGGTAGGTGCCGATATCGACATAGGCATTGGCCAGCAGCAGAAAGGCGCTCATCTTCGACACTTCGGTCGATACCGAGACGAGGTCCGAGGTCTGACCGTTGAAGTTTGACTTGAACCAGTAGTCGGCAGTCAGATCCGTACGGAAGTAGCTATTGATCTTGTAGCCGACGCCGCCGCCGAGCGAGAAACCGCCCTTCAGATTGCCGAAATCGAAATCGTTTGTGCCGGGCGGCGGCCCGTATGTAATGTAGTCGATACCGCGCAAACTAGACTTATGATAGTCGATGTCGCCGCGGATATACCACCCGCCGACGTCGACGGGCTGCTCGTAGGTGACCGGCGGCGGCGCCGCTTCGACCACTGGCGGTTCCGCGAGATCGGCGGCAAGCGCCGGCCCGGCCACCCCCGCGAACAGCGCGGCAAACAGTGCCATTCTTGCTGTATTGAACATGCTTGTCACCCCTAAGAAGCCTCGGAACAACGAATCCGCCCGAATGCGATTGACCTCGGGTGTGGATAATGAATTGCAAAGGTTAAAAGCCGTTTAACCGTACCGATTAACTACGAATCTATACAATTTTAGAGCGAACTGCTCGCCCGGCCGGCCCGGCCTTGCCGAGGCGATTGCGCAAAAAAGCCCGCCGGATGGCGGGCTTTGCGAATTCGGCGGGTCGTGTCGCGCTCGGATCAGGCGGCGCTTCGGGTTTCCGAAATGATGCCGACGAGATCGTTGACGACAGCCTCGACCAGCTGCGGGTCGTCGCCCTCGGCCATGACGCGGATCAGCGGCTCGGTGCCGGAGGGGCGGATGACCAGGCGCCCGGCCTTGCCGAGCCGGTTGCGCGCCTCCTCGATCGCCGCCTTGACCGGCGCTTCCTCGAGCGGCTTGCCGCCGGCGATGCGGACATTCTTCAGAAGCTGCGGCACCGGCTCGAACTTCTTCGACAGCTCGCTGACCGGCCGGTTCTGCCGCTTGATGCAGGCCAGCACCTGCAGCGCCGAGACCAGCCCGTCGCCCGTGGTCGAGAAATCGGAGAGCACGATGTGGCCCGACTGCTCGCCGCCGACATTCAGCCCATGCGCGCGCATGTGCTCGACGACATAGCGGTCGCCGGCCTTGGTACGGTGCAGCTGAGCTTCATGTCGCCGAGGAAGCGCTCCAGGCCGAGATTGGACATCACCGTCGAAACGACGCCGCCGCCGGCCAGCCGCCCGCTCTGGTGCCAGGACTCGGCGATCAGCGCCATGATCTGGTCGCCGTCGACGATGGTGCCGTTCTCGTCGACGATCACCACCCGGTCGGCGTCGCCGTCGAGCGCGATGCCGATATCGGCGCGCACCTCATGCACCTTCTTCTGCAGGCCTGCCGGATGGGTCGAGCCGCATTCCTTGTTGATGTTGAAGCCATTGGGTTCGACATTGATGGCCACGACCTCGGCGCCGAGTTCCCACAGCGCCTCGGGCGCCACCTTGTAGGCGGCGCCGTTGGCGCAGTCGACGACGATCCTCAGGCCCGACAGCGACATCGAGCGCGGCAGCGTGCGCTTGGCGAATTCGATATAGCGGTCGTGCACGCCGTCGACGCGCTTGGCGCGGCCCAGCCCGTCGGAATCGGCAAGCGCCAGATCGATGTCCTTGTCCAGCATGCCCTCGATGCGCTCCTCGATCTCGTCGGAGAGCTTGTAGCCGTCAGGGCCGAACAGCTTGATGCCATTGTCGTAGTAGGGGTTGTGCGAGGCCGAGATCATCACCCCGATATCGGCGCGCAGCGAGCGCACCAGCATGGCGACGGCCGGCGTCGGGATGGGACCGAGCAGGAACACGTCCATGCCGGCGGCGCACAGGCCCGAGACCATGGCGTTTTCGATCATATAGCCGGAAAGCCGGGTGTCCTTGCCGAGCACGACACGGTGGCGATGGCTGCCGCGCTGGAACGAAAGGCCGGCGGCCATGCCGACCCGCATGGCGACTTCCGCCGTCATCGGAAACTTGTTGGCGCGTCCGCGAATACCGTCGGTGCCGAAATACTGCCCTGCCATGCGTTCCCTGATCCCCGTCGGTTTTTCAGCCGCTCGTATTGCCACAATTGAGCCGCACCCGATCATCACATTTCGTGATTATATATTACCATTCCTTAGAAAATCATTGTTGCGGGCCGTGCAACTGATTCGACAGTCTATCATGGCGGTCCTTCTTGCGGGAACGACCAGGCGTTGCAGCTCCACTGGGTCCGGAATCGCCCGCCACACCTTGCTCAAGGGCATCTGAGCGCAAGGATTCCATCACCTTATCGGGAGGAACACGGTTTGTGAGGGTGTCGGCGCCGCTGGCATCTGGCGCGGGCGGGCGTTGAGGGCTATTGGTTTCGCAAAGGGACAACCTATGGGCGGCAGCAACGGAGAAAACGCCATGCTCATCCACCGACTTGCAACCTTGACGGGATTAGCCGTCGCAACCCTGTTCCTGGCGGCGCCGGCCAATGCGCTGACCATGGCCGAGTGTAGCACCAAGTATAACGCGGCCAAGGACGCCGGAACACTTAACGGCCAGACGTGGAACCAGTTCCGCAAGGCTGAATGCGGCACCGACGCGGCGGCAACGACCGCCGAGACCAAGCCCGCCAAGAAGACGGCGAAGGCGAGCGATGCGGCCAAGACCGACACCAAGGCCGCCGCTGCCACCGACGACAACGCGGCCAAGGGCCTGACCGCCAAGGAATGCAGCACCAAATACCAGGCCGCCAAGGCCGCCGGCACGTTGAACGGCATGAAGTGGAACGACTTCCGCAAGACCGAGTGCGGCGCCGGTGCCACCGCCGCTGCTGCCGACGCCAAGCCCGCCAAGACCACCAAGGCGGCGGCCGCGACCGAGGAAACCGCCAAGGGCCTGACCACCAAGGAATGCAGCGCCAAATACCAGGCAGCCAAGGCCGCCGGCACGCTGACCGGCATGAAGTGGAACGACTTCCGCAAGGCCGAATGCGGCCCCGGCGCCACCGCCGCGGCGGAACCCGCCAAGGCAACCACCAAGGCCGCCGCCGCTGAAGGCGGCAAGGGCCTCAGCATGGCCGATTGCAGCGCCAAGTATCAGGCGGCCAAGACCGCCAACAAGCTCAACGGCATGAAGTGGAACGACTTCCGCAAGGCCGAGTGCGGCGCTGCCGCGGACGACGACGACACGGTGCCGGCTCCGACCGAGGCCACCTACACCAGCGAGCCCGAGAAGCCCACCGTTGCAGCTCCCAAGGGCGTGAAGTTCCCGACGGCGATCTCCAAGAAGTATGCCAGCGAGACGCCGGGCAAGGGCCGCATGCACACCTGCCTCGAGCTCTACTACGCCAACAAGGACGCCAACACGCTGAATGGGCTCAGGTGGATCCAGAAGGGCGGCGGCTTCTACAGCCTCTGCAATGCCAAGCTGAAGAGCTGATTTCGCTTCGTTTACGGCTGACGAAGGCCCGCGAACCGTAAGGTTCGCGGGCCTTTTTCTTTGTTGGGGGTATTTGAGCGAGTACGGCGCATTTGAGCTGGCCAGCGGATATTCCTCAGGCGTTGGCGCTGCCCCTCACCTGCCTGCCGGCATCCTCTCCCCGTATAGTGACGGGGAGAGGGGCGCTCTCATCGCCGGTCTCGCCAATCGCTAACGTTTCAGGAAAGGCGACGAGGTTGCGGCCAGCCCCTTCTCCCCGTCACTATACGGGGAGAAGTGCCCGGCAGGGCGATGAGGGGCAGCGCCGACTTATGAAAAGAGAGCGGGTCAAAAGCAAAAACGCCACCGACCAGCCGCGGCGCTTTTGGTAGGTATTCGCTCATCCTCACCCCTGCGGCTGGGGCCGCATGCCGCCTTTCTTGCGGCGGCCGCCGGTGCCGGCCTTGCTCGCATCTGCATCTCGCGGGAGCGATCGGCATCGTCAACCCGCCCACACTTCCACCGCCAGCTTTATAGTCGCTCGCAAAATTCCGATTGAACATATACAGAACAAACAGTATACAAAAAGACATCGATCTCGTTAGCAACCCGGAGGGTCTTATGTCTAGTTTGAAATTGGCGGTATTGGCTGTGACGGCATTGGTTGCGTGGGGCGTCGCCCCTGCAAGCGCACTGACGATGAAGGAATGCGGAGAGACCTATCGCGCAGCCAAGGAAGGCGGCACTCTGAACGGCCTGGACTGGGCCGCCTTCCGCAAGGAGAAATGTGCGATGCCCGTTGCGGAGAGTGTCAGCACGGATACGGTCAAAACCGAGCCGCAGCCGAAAAAGGAAACCAGCGCGGCGGTCGCGCCCACCGTAGCGCCGGCGGGCGTGACATTCCCGACCACGCTGGCCGCCGAGTTCAAGACCGAAAAGCCCGCGAAGGCGCGGATGAAGACCTGCCTGCAGGGGTACCACGGCAACAAGGAGGCAGGTACGTTGAACGGCCTTCGTTGGATCCAGAAGGGCGGCGGCTATTACAGCCTGTGCAATGCGCGGCTGAAAGCTGAATCATAAAAAACGGATACGGCGGATAAAGCGATTCCACAGCCGCCAGGCCGTCATCCTCGGGCCTGTCCCGAGGATCTGCTGTCGTGCGACATCTGGGCGACGGAGTTGGAAACCGCCAACCCGGTTGCGTTGCTGGTCCTCGGGACAGGCCCGAGGATGACGCTCCAATGTACATCCGGCGCGTCTCCTGATTCACAACGCGTCGTGCGAAGCCGAAACCAAAGAATAGAGCGCTTCTGCGTTCCCTGAAACGGCAAAGCGCTCTGATCTCGACTAGAGCGGTTCAGCGTTTCATGGAATCGCCGAACCGCGCTAACTATTTGTTTCGACGCAATTCCGGACGGAAAACCGTTACACACTTTTCCTGGAATTGCTCTAGCCCTGCGGCTGCGGCTCCATGCCGCCTTCGGGCTCCGGGCCCTTCTTGCGGCGGCCGCCGGTGCCGGCCTTCGGCACGGCCGAGCCGCGGCTGGGCGGCGTATCGTCGCCGAGGTCGCGGGCCGGCTTGTGGCCGGCGATCAGTTGCTTGATCTCTTCGCCGGTCAGCGTCTCGTATTCGAGCAGCCCTTGCGCCAGCGCGATCCATTCCTTCTTCTTCTTGGTCAGGATGGCCTTGGCCGTCGAATAGGCGTCGTCGATCAGCCGGCGCACCTCGGCGTCGATGATCTGCGCCGTCTCTTCCGAGATGTTCTGCGTGCGCGCCACTGAATGGCCGAGGAAGACCTCTTCCTGGTTGTCGCCATAGGCGACATGGCCGAGCTTGTCGGAGAAGCCCCAGCGCGTGACCATGGCGCGCGCCAGCTTGGTCGCCTGCTCGATGTCGGAGGAGGCGCCGGAGGTGATGTTCTCCTTGCCGAACTTGAACTCCTCGGCGACACGGCCGCCCATCATGATGGCGAGGCGCGAGACCATGTACTTGTAGCTCATCGAATAGCGATCGCCTTCCGGCAGCTGCATGACCATGCCCAGCGCGCGGCCGCGCGGGATGATCGTCGCCTTGTGCAGCGGGTCGGCCGTCGGCACGTTGAGCGCCAGGATGGCATGGCCGGCCTCGTGATAGGCGGTCAGCTCCTTCTCGGCCTGCGTCATCGCCGACGAGCGGCGCTCCGCGCCCATCATGATCTTGTCCTTGGCGTCCTCGAATTCGGCCATGGTGACGAGGCGCTTGTTGCGCCGCGCCGCCATCAGGGCGGATTCGTTGACGAGGTTCATCAGGTCGGCGCCGGAGAAGCCGGGCGTGCCCCGCGCGATCACCTTGAGGTCGACATTGGGCGCCAGCGGCACGTTGCGCACATGCACCTTGAGGATCTTCTCGCGGCCGACGATGTCGGGGTTCGGCACCACCACCTGGCGGTCGAAGCGGCCGGGCCTCAGCAGCGCCGGGTCGAGCACGTCGGGCCGGTTGGTGGCGGCGATCAGGATGATGCTTTCGTTGGACTCGAAGCCGTCCATCTCGACCAGCAACTGGTTCAGCGTCTGCTCGCGCTCGTCATTGCCGCCGCCCAGCCCTGCGCCGCGATGGCGGCCGACAGCGTCGATTTCGTCGATGAAGATGATGCAAGGCGCGTTCTTCTTGGC
>NZ_RZOF01000168.1:0-13018 GCF_003998955.1 Mesorhizobium sp. M4B.F.Ca.ET.017.02.2.1
CTCCTTGCCTGCCGGCAAGTGCCTGACCTGGCCAAGCAGGATCTGAGAACCTTCGGCGCGGACATGTTTGCCTCGACGGCCGTCGAGTATTTCGCGCCATACGAAGCCGTTCACCGACAAAATGTCGAGGCTGTGCTGGCGGCAAAGGGCTAATGGCTAGCCCAGGAACGGCCGCGCCAGCAGCTCCAGGCCAAGCACGATCAGGAAGATCAGAAACCAGCGCCGGAAGGTCGCCGGGCTGATGCGCTGCCTGAGCAACTGGCCGAGCCACATGCCGAGCAGGGCCGGCAGCACCGCCAGCGACGACATCGCGAGATGCTCGACCTCGAACGCTCCGTGCGAGGCGAGGCCAAGCGCCAGCGCGATGGTGGACACGGTGAAGGAAAGGCCGAGCGCCTGGATCAGGTCGTCCCTGCCGAGCCCCAGCGCCTGGATGTAGGGCACGGCCGGCACCACGAAGACGCCGGTGCCGCCGGTGACGAGGCCGGTGAGGACGCCGATGATGGGCGACAGCCAGCGCTCGGCCCGGGCCGGAATGCCGGGCTGCCGCGCCAGGAGTGTGTAGGCGGCGTAGAGGACAAGGGCGGCGCCGAGGCCGGCGGTCGTCCATTTGACATTGTCGCTGGCGAGCAGCCGCGCGCCGGCAATCGTGCCGATCAGGATGCCGGCCATCATCAGCCACAGCCGGCGCAGGATCGACGCGAAGCTCGGGCCGGCGAACAGCTGCCAGACATTGGTGACGAAGGACGGCACGATCAGCAGCGAGGCCGCGGTGACAGGCGGCATGACGGTGCCCAGAAGCCCCATCGCCAGCGTCGGCAAGCCCATGCCGGTCACGCCCTTGACGATGCCGGCCAGCAGGAAGGTGATGGCGATGGTTGCCGTCAGCGCCAGGGAAAAATCGGACATCGCCCTTCATGCTGGGCCGGCGCCTGCTTCAAAAGGGCCAGAAGCCTTTGTTGCGGATGGCACAGAAATCCGCGCAAACAAAAAGCGGCGCCTCTCGGCGCCGCTTTCGTCTCGGGAGGAGACGGACTTTTGAGGATGGAGCCCGCGCTTAGGCGGCCGCCTTGGCCTCGATCTGCCTGGCCTTGTCCGAGGACTGGGTGATCGCGATCTTGCGCGGCTTCAGCTCCTCGGGGATGTTGCGCTTGAGGTCGACGAAGAGCAGGCCGTTCTTCAGCGTGGCGCCCTCGACCTCGACATGGTCGGCGAGCTGGAAACGCCGCTCGAAAGCCCTGGACGCGATGCCGCGATAGAGCAGCTCGGAGCCCTCGCCATTGCCCTCTTCCTTGCGCTCACCCTTGACGGTCAGCACGTTGCGGTGGGCTTCGATCGAGATCTCGTCTTCCGAGAAGCCGGCAACCGCCATCGAGATACGGTAGGCGTTCTCGCCGGTGCGCTCGATGTTGTAGGGCGGATAGGTCTGCGCGCCGTCGGGCTGGCCGAGCGAATCGAGCATGGTGAAGAGACGGTCGAAACCGACGGTCGAACGATAAAGCGGGGAAAAATCAACGTGACGCATGGGGTGTTCTCCTACTGAGCAACAGAGTTTGCGTTTGGCCGCTGCGAAACCCGGAATGGCGCTTCGGATGGGCCAGCGGTCCCGACATCGGCGACCGCACCAGACATTTGGGAAGCGCAAAAGGGCATTTCAAGATTTTTTGCGGACATGACATTCCGGCCTCGATGAACGGCAGATGAACCGCGGTTTCGGCCTGCGTTCAGCCAGGCGGCGTTAGGATGCGGCCAGGATCAAGGACCAGGCGGCGCGCCCAACAGACGCCGCGACGAGGCCGAGCCGGGTGTTAACGTCCCTTCCTCCCGGATCGACAGAGGCCGGAGGCCGCCAACGCTGCTTCCGGCCTCGTTCGTTGTCTCCACCTCACCTCCGCGACGCCTTTGCTTTTGCCGCATGGCCGTCTATCACCATGCGACGCCTCGCCAGCTCGGGCGACGGAGCAAAGAACGAAACGCCGAATGACGGATCTCTTTTATCAGACGCCGGACAATCCGCCGCCGGAGAACGCCGCCGGCGGCTTCTTCACCACGCGTGACCGCAAGAAGATCCGCTACGGCGTCTTTGCTGCCACCACCCGCCCGCTCAAGGGCACCGTGGTCCTGCTCACCGGCCGCAACGAATGCGTTGAGAAATATTTCGAGACCATCCGCGATCTTTGCGGCCGCGGCTTCGGCGTCGCCACGCTCGACTGGCGCGGCCAGGGCGGCTCCGACCGGCTGATCGGCGACCGGCAGCGAGGCTACGTCCGCAGCTTCCGCGACTATGCCAGCGATCTCGAGCAGTTCTTCGAGGAGGTGGTGCTGCCTGACTGTCGCGGGCCCTACTACATCCTGGCCCATTCCGCCGGTGCGGTGGTCGCGCTGCTCGCCTCGCCTTCGATGGTCAATCGGGTGCGGCGCATGGTGCTGATCGCGCCTTTCCTGACCTTGCCCGATCTGCCGGTGTCGATAAGCACCGTCCGCCGCGTCTGCACGGTGTTCTGCGCGATCGGCCTTGGCCGGCTCTATGCCGCGATGGGACCGCGACCGAAGGAGACGACGCCGTTCGAGATCAACAAGGTGACGTCGGATCCCGCGCGCTACCGGCGCAACACCGGCATCTACGAAGCCTGGCCGCAGCTGGCGCTCGGCGGGCCGACGATCCGCTGGCTGAAGGCGGCGGCCGAGGCCTCCGTCAAGATAGGCGATCCGGATTTCATGGGCGCGATCCAGGTTCCGATGCTGGTGATCGCCGCCGGTGCCGACCAGGTCGTCTCGACCAAGGCGGTGGAAGCCTATGCCAGGCGCCTGCGCCTCGGCTCGCTGCTGATGATCGACGGCGCCCGCCACGAGATCCTGCAGGAGAAGGACCTCTATCGCGAGCAGCTTCTCGCCGCCTTCGACGCCTTCATTCCCGGAACCGGCGACGCGCCCTGATCAGCGCCCGGGCACTGTCATGGCGTCCATGACCGAGGACAGCTGACAGCCTGCTCTCAGGACCAACGACCGCGGGCTCTCAGCCGCGCAGAGCAGCCATCGCCGCCGCGTGGAGCTCCGGCGTCGCCCCAGCGAGGATGTCCCCGCCCTTCTCCGCCGGTCCGCCCTCAAACGTGGTGACGACGCCGCCGGCCTTCTCGATGATCGGGATCAGCGCCACGATGTCATAGGGTTTCAGCCCGGGGTCGGCGACGATGTCGACGCTTCCCGCGGCGACCATGGCGAAGGCATAGCAATCGGTGCCGTAGCGGGCGAGCTGGACCTGCTTTTCGAACTGGTCGTAGCGCGTGCGCGCCTCGCCCTTGAACAGCGCCGGCGTCGTCGTGAACAGCGTCGCCTTGGCGAGGTCGGTCGTCTTGCGCGTCGCAAGCTTGCGCGGCCCGCCCGGACCCTCATAGTGGGAACCGGACGCGTTGGCATAGAACAGCTCGCCGGTGAAAGGCTGCGACATCAGCCCGGCGACGGCGTCGCCCTCGACGGTCAGTCCGACCAGCGTTCCCCAGACCGGCAGGCCGGAGATGAAGGCACGCGTGCCGTCGATCGGATCGATCACCCAGACATGCCGGCTGGAGATGTTCTCGCTGCCGTGCTCCTCGCCGAGAATGCCGTGATCGGGATACTCGGCCGATATCAGTGCGCGGATCGCCCGCTCGGCCTCGCGATCGGCTTCGGTGACCGGATCGAAGCTGCCAGCCTCCTTGTTGGTTACCGCGCCCTGGCTGCGGAAGCGCGGCAAGGTCTCGGCGGCGGCGGCATGCGCGATGCGCCGGATAAAGTCGATGCTGATGTCCAACTGATTCTCCCGCTTTGCAGCATGCCGTCCTTTGCCGATGATTTCCTGCCGGAACAAGGGGAGGGATCACTTTAGCGCCGCGGCAACTGTTGCCTGAATGTCACGCAAACGCCACCGAAACGCAATTTCCCATTCACTGTGAATTAAAAAAGCCTGAAGTCGATTGACATTTGTGCATCGCACAATAGATTTGTTCTCGGACAGGTTTTCCTGTCCATGCCCTCCTTGGGCGTTTCCTCCCTAGACTTCGACCGTGTCGTGAAAACGATGCGGTCTTTTTTTCACCGGCTCGCGGCGCGGGCGGGGAGCGCCTGGCTTTATTCGGCGGCCAGCGGCAGATCGACGAAATGATGGTCCGGCATCGCCATTAGATCGGCCGAGAAGCGGGTGAGGTCGTCGGCAAGCGCGTCGAAGCCGGCGGATTTCTGGAACGTCCGCTCGTTCATGTAGAGCCCGCGATTGACCTCGATCTGCAGCGCATGCAGATGGCGCGCCGGACGGCCGTAATGCTCGGTGATGAAGCCGCCGGCATAGGGCTTGTTGTGGGCCACCGTGTAGCCCATGCCGGTGAGCAGGGCGATCGCCGTCTCGGTCAGCGCCGCCGTCGCGGAAATCCCGAAACGGTCGCCGATGATGAAATCCGGTCGCACGCCGTTGTCGCCGACCCTGATGCTTGCCGGCATCGAATGGCAGTCGATCAGCACCGCGTAGCCGAACCTGGCATGCGTGCGGGTCAAAAGCCGCTTCAGCGTCTCGTGATAGGGCTTGTACACGGTCTCGATGCGCGCCACCGCCTCGGCCAGCGGCAAGCGGCCGGAATAGATGTCGAGCCCCTCCCCGACGAGCTTGGGCACGGTGCCCAATCCGCCAGCCACTCGCGCCGAGCGGATGTTGCAGAAGGACGGCACCGGCTCGGCGAACATGCGCGGGTCGAGCTCCCAGGGTTCCCGGTTCACGTCGAGATAGGCGCGCGGGAAATTCGCCGCCAGCAGCGGCGCGCCGAGCGCGATGGCGCCGCCGAACAATTCGTCGACGTAGCAATCCTCGGACCGGCGGATGGCGTTGCGGTCGAGCCTGGCCATGGCCAGGAAGCGTTCGGGATAGTGGCGGCCGCTATGCGGCGAGTTGAACAGGAAGGGGACGCGCTGCTCGGCGCCCGATCGGATTTCGAAGGGTGGAACGACCGAAAAATCCTCGGCTGCCGTCTTCAATGTGAATGAACCAGGAAACAGCACTGCATCATGAGTCAAAACTGCCATTTCGATAGCCGCATGTCCAGCTTTTAGGCGCCCCGAACCCCTGCCCGAACTGAGTATAATACGGCCTTCGTTCACTTGATGTTTACCGTCACCTCCTCATATACAGGATGGTTAACGGGCTAGCCCGGCGCCAAGGTTGGGCGGGTGATTCGGACGGGATATGATGGCACGCATTCTGCTGGCGGAAGACGATGACGATATGCGCCGGTTCCTCGTCAAGGCACTGGAGCGCGCCGGCTATCAGGTGAGCGATTTCGACAATGGCGCCAGCGCCTACGAACGCTTGCGCGAGGAGCCGTTCTCGCTGCTTCTGACCGATATCGTCATGCCGGAGATGGACGGCATCGAGCTTGCGCGCCGCGCCACCGAGATCGACCCCGACCTCAAGGTGATGTTCATCACCGGCTTCGCCGCCGTCGCGCTCAATCCCGACTCCAAGGCGCCGAAGGACGCCAAGGTGCTGTCGAAGCCGTTCCACCTGCGCGACCTCGTCAACGAGGTCGAAAAGATGCTGCAGGCGGCCTGAGGCGTTTCCGGCTCGATCCCGGCGCGCCTTCGGGGCGCGACAAAACGAGCCCTTCTTTCATTTTTCCACCTATTGACGTGCTGGATCAAAAATGGTGTATGCGCGGCATCGGATGGGCGTGTAGCTCAGCGGGAGAGCACTGCATTGACATTGCAGGGGTCACAAGTTCAATCCTTGTCACGCCCACCATCCTTTCAATAACTTAGCTAAGCCCTTGTGCCGATTGGCACAGAAACGGCACAGAAATGCCCGGTAGTGAACGAGTCGCGAAGCATTTTCTGACCGCTTGAAGCCGGAGGTCGGTGCACCTAGATCAACGCCGTTCGAAGCTATTGGGGAGGCAGGTATAATGGCGCTTACTGACAACGATGTTCGTCAAATTCTTGGGATGGTTGCTCGGGGGGACAACAAGCACGATATCGCCGCATGGTTCGGAGAGAACCAAGGTCGCGTAGCAGATGCCGAACAAGGCAAGTTCGGGAAGTTTGAGGCCGCGGCCGCTAACACCCTTCCTCCGAAAGGGCCGCCCGGCACGAATAGTCGCTGTCCCGCTCCAATATCTTTCGACATGGCGGTACCCACATCAGAGCTGGAGCCGCCGTGCTAGCTTTCTCCCAAACAAACCATGCGTAGCCAGTCGCCGTAGTAGCCTTACGGTCCAAGCGGCCTTTCACCATAGGAACGCGCTCCGCGAACTGAGCGAATTTGGACGGCGGCCGCGAACTGAAAAGATCCTCGTATCTTCCGACGCTTTCGAGGAAGACTGTCCTCGCGAGCATCGCAACGCCCATGCGCGCAACCGTTAGCGCTCGGTCGACAAACTCTTCGGCAAGGCGGAAAGGCGGGTTTGTGATCACCCAATCGTGCGAGACTGCTTCAAAGGGGTAGACTAGGAAATCGCGGACTGGCCCAAACCCATAGTGATACGCGTCTGAGGACTGCACAGAGCCGAAATACTCTTGCAAGGGGCGGGACATGTGACCTTGGCCACAGGCGGGCTCGAGGCAGGTCATCCCGCGAACGTTTTCAGGACCGATCACGTGCTCGATCAACGCGCGCGTAGCCCACGGAGGCGTCGGAAAATTGTCTGTGCTGTCCTTGGGCTCGTGCCGCTGAGCCATGACCGCGTGAGAAGTGTTTTGCATACGCGCCCTACCTTGTTTGGCGCACGATAGACATGTTCGCTTAAAAAAGATTCCCCCTTCAGCAACTATTTTTTCGCCCGTTTCGCCGGGCTCTTTCGTCTTTGCTAAACCTCGGCCGCGTTCTTCTGGAAGTCGACATGATGGTGGCCGTACACTTTTTCCAGAGTCTTGGCTGACATGCCGAGCGCGCCGGCCGCTTCCCAGATGTCGATGCCGGCGAACATCATCCACGTGGCGCGCGTGTGGCGCAGGACGTGGGGTGTGATCGGCGACTGGCCAGTGACCTCGGGCTGAAGCCAGGCGTTGTCGATCGCCATTTCCCAAGCGGTGCGCACGGACGCGACGCCGCGCCCCATGTAGTGCACGACGTGCAGATGGGACGCCACCGGCTCGCCGGCTTCCTCCGATGCCTCGGCTCTCGCTGTGTCGTCGATCCGCTTCCAGCGTGACAGATGCGCGGAGATGCGGCGGCCAAGCCTGACGGGCGGCTGACGCTTGTTGGTCTCGGTAGCGCCCTCGCCTCGTCGATGCATGACGCCGCGGTTAAGATCGATCCAGCCGCCTCCGGTGTTCGTCATCCACTGAACATTGCAGATCGCCGCTCGTCTGGATCCTGTGTAAAGCCCGAGTAGGATGAAGCGGGCAAGGTGGCGGTTGATGGCGAACTGGTTCCGGCACCACCTGAAATGCTCGCGCCTAGTCGACACGTCGCACCACATTTCCCGATAGAAGCCGAGTGCGCCGGCCAGGTGCATCGCGGCTTCTGTGCGCGTCAGCCAGCGGTCGCGCGGCGGCGGTACGTCCGGCATAGTCACTTCGGGCACCGACGCCAGCGGGCCGTGCTCTTTGTGCCAGTGGTTGATCGCTTTGGAGAGCTCCGCCAGTTCGCGCCGGATCGTGCCCGCCTGCACGGTCGTTCCTCGCACCACCGTCTTTCCGCGAAGCCGGGCATAGGCTCGGCACGTTTCGCCGCGCACATCAGCCAGAGTCTTCGGCGGTCCCCAAAAGGTCAGAAGAGCGGCAAGCGCGTAACCGCTCCGCTCTGCCGATTTTTTGTGGGGCGCGTATTCGCGACCGTAGGCCGTTAGGACTTCGGCAATCGAGAGGCTAGAGAGATTACCTTCGCGGGTAACTGGCTTGAACTTTTCCGCGATGTACTCGCCGAGCCTTTTTTCAGCTCGTTCGCGATCTGGTTCGCTGCAGCCTGTGCGCTCGAAGACCTCGCCGACGTCTCGGATGACCCATTCTCGGCGCTTCGGGTCGAGGTAGAGGCGGGCGCCTTTGGCTGGTCTTGGCATTTGGTCATCATCTCCCTCACGGCATGCGGGGTCACGAAATCGGTGCGGCCGATCCGCATAATGCTAAGCCGGCCACGGCGAGCTTCAGCCCGCAACGTGGCCGGCGTGATGCTCGGCTTGCCACTCCTGGTCGGGAAGAATACCGCACAGGCCTCTTTGAGCGTCAAGGGCGCCTCGGTCGCGTCGAGTGTCATGGCCGCGCCCCGCTCGACTTCAGCACCGCCTCGGCGTCGAGGGCGCGGTGCTTCCAGATATCGCGTTCGATGGCGATCTGGCGTTCCGCTCGTTCGGCCCTCTCGGCGCGCTGGTCGGCTTGGGCGGCCTTGAACTCGGCCGCTGTCACCTGTCCCTGTAGCCCAGCGATATGGGCGCGCGTCTGGCGCTTGTATTCCGCCATGCTGCCGGCCATCAGGTTTTCCCGCTGATCAGCGCCTTCAAAACGCGCGCAGTCAGTCCGGCTTGGCCGTCGATCTTGGCCGGCAGATCGATCGCGAGCAGATACTTCTGCCAAACGACGCGATCGACTTCCCATTTCGGCTGTGCGGCGCACAGGGCCACCAAGGCGTCATCCATGGCGTCCATCGCGTCGAATTCCGCCTTTTGCGAGATCAGCTTCCAGTCCTCCAGATCGCACTGCTTGCGAGCTTCGGCGCTGGCATGGATGTGCATGGCGATGGCCTGCATCGTCGGGGAGAGATCAGCCATTGCCGCCCCCTTTCAGGCCTTTCCGACGAGCGGCGGCGCGTTCATTGGCTTCGCTCGCTGCCTGAAGATTGTGCGCAGCGGCCTCGCACGGATCGCGCCAAGGGTCGCAGAAGCTGATGCCGAAATGAGACTTGTGGAGGGTGGTGAGCTTCCCGCCCGTCACATCGTTCAATGCGTTCAGGGCCGAAAACAGCAGCCGTTCGAGGGTGCGGAACTGACGCTTTACCTCGTAGTCTTTCTCTGCTTCGGGATACTGGTCCTCGATCCGGGCCACGAAGTCGATGGCGACAGCGATCTGAACAAGGGAGCCGTCCAAGCTCGAAGCTCGGACGTTGGCAACCATATCCCTGAGCACTACAACCATGTCGTCCTGATGATGTTCGGCGGCTCCATAGATACGATGAGGGCCGTGCTGCTTGGCGTGCATGGCCTCATATTCGAGTTCCTGCAGCCGTTCCTGCTCGTCCATAGCCTGGCCGAGCTGAAGGCCGTAAACGAACGCCGGATCGGCCGGCACTGGAACTTTCACGTTCCGCGTGTTATTTGATGCTGGTGTCACGTTTGATCTCCATCGGGTGTGACATTGGGGAGCCGCCCTGCAAGGCGGTTTCATTTCGAACGGCGATCAGTTTGAGCCTGCAAGCTCGCTGGTCGCCGTTTTCGTTTCGCGGTCCATGCGGTCGCGGATGCACCGCACAATTTCACTGGTTCTTGAACTGCCGTTCCGGGTGGCCTGCGCGTCGATAAACGCGACGGCATCGGCCGGTAGTCGCATATTCAGTTGGGGGTCTGCTCTTGCCATTTAGCTATGCTCCGTTAAGGTTAATATGAAGCACGGTGCTTTAAAGCACGGTTCTTCATTGCGGTCAATAGCACGGTGCTTTAAATGGCGGGCATGGCGAGAAATGATCCTCAGGTAAACCTCCGCATGCCGGCCGATCTTAAGGACCGGCTGGAAGCTGTTTCCAGGGACAGCGGGCGATCGCTTACCGCCGAGATTGTCGATCGCTTGAGGGTTAGTTTTGATTGGCCGGCCATTCGAGATGGCCTGCGTGATGAGCGGGATTTCATCGAAGGCAAATGGAAAGAAGCCCAGCTTGAATTGGCGGTCTGTGAGCGCGAACTGAAACAGCAGAAGACGGTTACGCACCAGCTCCAAGCGCTGATCAGCGAAGCGGCGGAAGACGCGCAGCACCGGCAAGCCGCCGAAGATGCGATCGAGAAGCGGTATGCCGAATTGAAAGAGCAGTCCGACCTTCTGGAAGGGTTGAAGGAAGAACTGGCGCATCTTTCGCACGCCCGAGGTGATACCTCCGCGCAGACAGAGATCCTGCTTAAACAGCAGAGCGAATTGATCGAGCAACTGCGCGTCAACCAGTCGCTTAGTGAGCAGACGATCATGGTTTTCCGCGACGCTTTTCTTGATGCAGCTTCCGGGGATGACAGCGCGTTCAACCGGCTGATCGAGCAATTCCGCAAGATCAAGAAATCGTAGGCTTCCCACGTGCGTCGAGCGCATGCTCGTGCGCGAGAGCATCACGCCACGTCCTTCAGAAGGAACGACATGACGGCGTTGGCCGCGCGTTCGCAGGGGTAGTCGCTATCAGCGCCTTCGTACTCGCCTGGGCTTTCGCTTAAGTAGTAGGCATGGCCCCAGACCATCGCCAGCACTCGGACACCGTCCAGAGTCTTCGGCGTCAGCATCACGATCTGCGACGCAATCGCTTGGCAGTTATCCGATGCGGAGATGATCGCCTGATCCGCCACGAAGTCGTCGCCGGACGCGCGGAACGCGGCGCGCTCGGCCTGCCATGCATTCAGAAGGTCATTGCCGAGCGCGAGCAGATCGGCGTCGGGATGGGCGGGGACAACGTGCGCGTTCATGACTGGCTCCAAGATGTTCGGTTGAAGCCATTAATGCATGACGCATTAACTTAGTCAATGCGTTGTGCATGAATTGATGCGATTGAGCAAAAGACTTTTAGAGCCGCGAAACCTGCCCGACCACGCGGCCGATGATTCGAACGTCGCCGAGCAATGCGTTCTGCGGTGGAAGGGCCGGATTGTCGGACAGGATCGTAACCGCTGGCGGGTTGCTGAATAGGACCTTCGAAAGGCGCTTCACGCGCGGCTCGCCGTCGCCGTCGTCGAAGACATAGATGCCGTCGGCGCCGAATGAATTCTGGCGCGTGTCGACAATGATCCTGTTTCCTGGCTGCAGCGTGGGAGCCATGCTGTCGCCGATCACGGCCATGAGAATCGAGCCGGCCGGGGACGCCTGCAGCTCGTGCCGAAAGAACGCGTCAGGGATCAGCCATTCGCCGACAACCTTGTGGCCGGTGACGCTGCCGGCGCTGGATATTGCGACAACCTCGGCGCCTATCTGTCCAGAGCCAGCGCCAGGCCTCACGTCGATCTCAGGCCGAGCGCCAGGCAGCTTCGGCTTGTATTGATGACCGCCAGCTACAGCCCCGCCATCTTCGTCGTCATGGCTTGAGTCGTCTGGTGCTGCAGGATCCCAATCGTCGAGCGAAACTCGATGGTGTTCTTCCAGGTGCTTCAGTAGCCGCCCCAATTCTTCGTCAAGGGTCATCGGCTCTTCGCCAAGCATCAGCCATGCGGGGCGGACGTTAAAGGCTGATGCGTATTTTTTAACGGTTTCCGCGTCGAAAGCGCGAGAGCCGTTCTCATGCCCGCCGTACGTTCCGGCGCTGACATTCAGCATCTCGGCCGCCTTCATCGCGGACCGGTACCCTGCTTTTTGCCGCGCCATTCGCAACCGGTCGGCCGGTGTCGTCAATTCCTTCTGCATGCACGAGCCCCTAAAAGTGAAAGTCCGTGCATTATGCATGAAAATAGCAATGCATGTTGCATTGTTTTCGCTCTTCGTTATGCTATGCTTAACGCATTGATTTTTGCGATACGCATAGAGAAGGACGATGACCGAAACGACGACCCGCATCGCCGACACCGCCCCGATTACCCCTGATGAGATGGTGAAAATCCGCAACGCCAAGAACTGGAAGCGATCGAACCTCGCCCACTACCTCGGCTGCAACTACACCACCGTCTGGCGCATGGAGAATGGCCGGATCGGCATCGACGGCGCACATCAGCGACTGCTGCAGCAGCTCAAGGCTGCCGCGTGACCGCTTTCACCTCCGTTCGGACGGCCGACGGCACCGTGATCGCCCGCGATCCCCTGTCCGGCCTCACGGTGTCCGGCACAACCCAGGCTGGCGCGCTCGCGGAGTTGCGGCGGCTTCTCGCCATGAAAGACGCTGCATGATCAAGACCACGACGCTACCGGCGGCGGAAACCGCGCGCCTTGCTCAATGCGAGCAGATCATTGAACGCGGGTTCGCCGTGTTCTTCGAAGTCGGCCAGGCCTTGGCCGAAATCCGCGAAGCCAAGCTGTACCGCGCCAGCCACGACACCTTCGAAGACTACTGCAAGGAGCGGTGGGACATCGGCCGCTCAAGGGCTTACGAGCTGATCGACCAGGCGACAGTGGTGAAGGCGATCACCGATGCCGGCGTGAATTTGTCCGCCGTGGCGGACATTTCGAAACGGGACGTGCGGGAGCTCAAGAAAGACCTTCCCGCCGCCGCCAAGCAGATCAAGGACAAGATTAAGAAGGGGGCCGCGCCGACAGAAGCAACCGCCGCTGTTGTCGCGCAGATGGCTGCCAAGAACGATCAGGCCAAGGCAGACAAGAAGGCGCAGCAAGCCGAGTTCGATCGCCAGCGCGATGAGAACCGCGCCAAGCTTCCCGATGCTGTCAGGCAGAGCGAGGCCGCGAAGGACGCGGCGATTGCAGCGGCAAAAGCGACCCCCGCGTCTGTTTTGACCGACGCCGAGCGGGTTCAAGAACTCGAGGAAACGGTTCGCATCCTGGAAGGCGACATCGAGAAGCTGAAGGCCGAGAACGCCAAGTTCGCCGACATGTGGGTGCTCTACCAAAAGGGCGGCTTCGAAGCGGTCATTGGGGCTAAGGACGAGCAAATCCGCGTTCTGAAGACGCGTGTCGCGACGGAAAGCGCCGACAAAGCCAGTTGGTCGCGAACCGCGGGCTTTTGGAAGAAGAAGGCCGAAGAGCTTGGCTACACCAGCCAGGACGATGTTGTGATCCCGCTCGACGAGCCGGCATTCGGAGGCCTCGCTTGAGCGACGTGCACCAACTCCTTCTGCGGGTTCGGTCGCTCGGCGCCAATCTGATCGCCGACGACAAGGGCCTGCGCATTATCAACGGCTCGAAGCTGCCGAAGGAGGCGCACGCCTACATCACCAAGCAC
>NZ_RZOF01000169.1:0-13015 GCF_003998955.1 Mesorhizobium sp. M4B.F.Ca.ET.017.02.2.1
CTACATCACCAAGCACAAGCAGGCGATAGCCAACTTCCTGACGTCCAACCAGCATTCCGACTGCGAAGAGCGCGCCGCCATCATCGAATACGACGGCAAGGCCCCACGCGAATGGGCCGAGCAGTTCGCCGACATCCTCATCAAGAAACGTCCGCCCGGCGTGTCCGAACTCGACTGGTCGTGGTTCCTGGCCATGTGCGGGCGGATCATCGACGAAGCACCAGAAAGGGCCGCATAGGATGCTGGCGCCGGCTCACTCCAACGTCATCCTTCGGCCGCATCAGGAAACGTCGGTTGAGAACGTTCGCGCCAAGATGCGCGACAAGCTCCGCCGTGTGATCCTTGTCGCGCCGACGGCGTTCGGCAAGACGGAGTGCGCCGCGTGGATCATCCAGCAGAGTCTCGATAAGGGCGCCCGCGCGTGGTTCATCGTCGACCGCGTGACGCTGATCAACCAGACGAGCAAGCGCTTCTACGGCTACGGGATCGACCACGGCATCATCCAGGCCGACCACCCTCTGACCGACCCGAGGAAGCAAATTCAGATCGCTTCCGCACAGACGATCGCGCGCCGCAGTTTCGACTACCTGCCGGATCTGATCGTTGTCGACGAAGCCCACTGCGAATACCAGGCTGTCATTGACCTGATCGAGAAGGCCGGCCGCGCCCGCGTCATCGGCCTGACCGCGACGCCTTTCACCGCCGGTATGGCGAACCATTGGGATGCGCTGGTGAACGGCGCGACCGTCAACCAGCTTCTGGCGCAGAAATGGCTGACGCCACTTAGGATCAAGGCCTGCGTGACGCCGGACATGCAGGGCGTCAAAAAGAAGTTCACTGGCGAGTACGAGGAAGAGGGAAGCGGCCAGCGCGGCATCACGATCATAGGCGACGTGGTGCAGACGTGGGTCGAACAGACCCGCATCCACTTCGGAAAGGCGGTCAAGACAATCGTGTTCTCGCCGTCGGTCAAGCACGGCGAAGAGCTTTGCCGTCAGTTCGCCGAGGCTGGCTACAACTTCCAGCAAATTTCCTACCTCGACGGCTCCGACAAGGAGCGACAGGACAAGATCGACGAGTTCAGCAAGCCGAACAGCGCGATCGACGGCCTGGTGTCGTGCGCGGTGCTGACGAAGGGCTTCGACGTGCCGGATGTAATGTGCGGCATCTCCTGCCGTCCCTATCGCAAGTCGTTCAGCTCGCACATTCAGGAAATGGGCCGAGTGATGCGCGTCGCCGAGAACAAGGAATTCGGCCTGTGGCTGGACCACTCGGGCAACAGCATCGCGTTCGCCGACGATACCGCCTGGCTCTACGAATACGGCGTCGCCAGCCTGTCGGACGCGGAGAAGCACGACAGCACTGTTCGCGAGCCGACGGAAAAGGTTCGACGCGAGCACTTCTGCCACAACTGTGGCATGCAGCTTGAGGCCGGCATAGATACCTGCATCGGGTGCGGCGAGACGCGGCGCAAGCGCGGCGAAATCGAAATCGTGCAGGGCGAGCTGATCGACCTCGACATCACCACCAGGGCCGCCTTTCAGCCGCGCAGGGGCCTGCGCGCCGATTGCCTCGACGACCCTCGGGCAATGTGGAACGCCTCCCTCGCCTACTGCCTGGCCAATAGCACCCGTGGCGAGGAAGTCGCGCGCAAATGGGCCTACGGCGTCTGGCGGGGCATCTACCCGACCAGCAAACTTCCCTACGGCCTGTTCGAGGCCCCCTGCCACCAGGTCACGGTCAAGACGGCCGAGTATCAGCTTATCGAGCGCGAGGTGAAGCGCTTCCGCAAGAAGGCCCCCGCGAGGCGCGCGGCATGAGCATCGAGGACGCAATAGACAAGGCCTGCTCGGCCGTCGGCATCAACCCGCCCAAGCGGCGCGAGTATGGTCGGTGGCTTCAGGCTGACACGCTGTCCGGCAAGAACGGCAAGGGTGACGGGCGCGTCATCATCAACGAAACGCATGTGACCGCCCACAACTGGCAGACCGGCGAGAACGTCACGGTCGCGATTGGCGGCGACGTCGAAAAGCGCGATCGGCAGAAGATTGCGCAACAGATCCAGGCCGCGAAGCGCAAGCAGGACGCCGACGCGGCCCGAGCTGCGCACATCGCTGCCAGCCTGGTTGCGGCGTCGCGCGTCAGTGGTCATCCGTACCTCGTCACCAAGGGCTTTCGGGAAGAGAAGGCCATGGTCGTCGCGGTCGCCGACGTGCGCCGGATCGCGGGCGATTATCTCGTCCCGACCAACGACTGCTCATCCGCCGTCCTGATCCCGGTTCGGATCGGCAGCCAGGCAACTTCAGCACAACTGATCTGGGAAGACGGCACGAAAAAGTTTCTCTTCGGCGGGTCGACGTCGGGCGCGGCGCATAGGGTATCCAGCGGCGTCGACACATGGCTTTGCGAGGGCTACGCAACGGCGATCACCGTGCGGACCGCGCTTCACGGCATGAAGGTCAAGCCGACCGTGCTCTGCTGCTTCTCAGCCTCGAACATCGCCACCATAGCCGACCGGCTGCAGGGTCGCGGCTTCATCGCGGCGGAGAACGACAAGCCCCTGCCGCAGTTCGGCGGGATCGGCGCCAGCGAGTATTACGCGCGCAAGACGTCGCTGCCATTCGGCAAACCGGAACTTGGCTCGGATTTCAACGACCTCTACCAGCAGGCCGGCATCTTCGCCGTTCAGCGCAGCCTGACCGGCATCATGGCGCGCGCCGTGCGAGGTGCCGCATGAAGGTCGAACTCGACCGTTCGAAGGCGTCCTTCAAGCTCGACCTGATCGAGACGGCGAACATCGACCCGATGCTGACGCCTGCCGACTTCAAGGTGCTGGCGGCCTATGTCGCGGTGATGGCGTGGCCGTCCTGCAAGACCTGGCTGGCGTCGACACGGGCACAGGCCCTGACCGGCTTGGGCGATCGGCAGTTTCGGAATAGCCGCGCCGTGCTGCTCGGGAAGAACGAGGCCAAGCGCGCCTACCTGGTGCCGGCGCGATCGGGCGGGAAGGTGTCGACATACAAGCTGGTGAACCCGTGGCGGGACGAAGCACGCCAGCACGTGGAGGCGATGACCGCCTATCACAAGGAAATCGAGCGGCAGAAAAAAGCAAAGAAACGGGCCGATCTGTCCCTGCAAAATTTGCCGGGACAGGAAGACGCTTGTCCCGGCAAAATCTGCCGGTCTGTCCCGGCAAAATCTGCCGGCTATTCCCCCTCAATGATTACCCCAAGAGAAGAAGAAGCCGGTGATGAGAAACACGGTTCCAACGTAATCCAATTCAACACACGGAGGGCGTCTTGACCGTCATCGACCTGAGCAGCCGCAGACTACCTTACAAGACACACGTCGCGGAAATGCAGTTCCTGCAGTTCCAATCGATCGCAACCGGCGTGGAGGCTCATCTGAAAGTCCTGTCCGATGAAGCCTTCGCAGCGGAATACCGCGCGCTGAACGAGATGCTTTCGGCATCACCAGTCGGCGAGGCAGTGTTGGATGTCTTGGCTGGTATCTACGTGCATGAACGGGAACGGCGACAGATCATCATCCCGGCCGTCGGGCCCACCCAGGAAAGAGTTTGTTGACCATGGTCGAGATGAGCAGTGGGCGGATGTGTAGGAAGTCGGGGAAGGCGCCAACGACAGGGTCGCCTGGCAACACGGGCGTGCGGACTTTCGCGCCGCGCTGTCATGTCGAGGGCGTCCGCGCTCAGGTCGAGCATCGATAGGAATTGCAAAGTGGAACTGTTGAACCCCATCACCGCCGTAAGCGTCGCGGGCCTGACCCCACGCCAGCCTGGCACCGGAGAACCGATCTGCGAGCGCGTCGACCCGGCAACGCTCTTTGTGGACCATGAATACCAGCGAACTGTCGGCGAGAAAGGCCGGCGGCAAATCCGCCAAATCATCGAGAAATTCTGCTGGACGAAATTCAAGCCGCCCATCTGTGCCTACGCCGAGCATGAAGGCCGCACGATCCTCAAGGTGCTGGACGGCCAGCACACGGCGATCGCGGCTGCGAGCAATCCACATGTTGGGCTGATCCCGGTGATGATCGTCGAAGCCGCCGACACCTCGGCCCAGGCCGCCGCCTTCGTCGGGCAAAACACCCAAAGGTTGGGCGTTACCAATCTTCAGCTACATCACTCGGCTGTGCTCGCCGGGCATCCGGAATCGGTCGACGTTCAGCGGACCTGCGACCGTGCCGGCGTAAGGGTGCTCCGCAATCTGCCGGGGAGTGGCCGATATCAGCCTGGAGACACTATCGCGATCGCGGCGATCAAAGCACTGGTGTCGCGGCGCGAACCTCTCGGCGCTCGGGTGATCCTGGAAGTGCTGGCAAAGGCTCATCTGGCCCCAATCACGGCTTTGCACATCAAGGCAGCCGAGTACGTCATGACCGACAGTGAAATGTCGATAAAGCTCGATCCCGACGAGTTCTCAAAAACGATAGGCGATTTGTATCTCTCGGCGGAGGACGAGGCCAAGTTGGTGGCGAAGACATTGCGCACATCGGAATGGAAGGCGCTCGGATCGATTTGGTACCGCAAGACGAAGAAGAAGCGACAGGTAATGCGCCTGGTCGCGTGATTGTGGGCGCCGCGCCGAGTGTCGCCTGGCGCGGCGCCACCTCACATAAGGATGAAAATGACACAGCACCCTCGCCTCTCGCTTCCGTTCTACCGGTTTTCGTCCTTCAACACGAAGGGCGGCAAGACACACCCGCGCGTCGCGCGAACACGAAACCGGATTCTCGATCTATGGGAGGAGATGGCCTCTTACGCGACCATCGCGGAAGAACTCGACATCTCCATCAGCACGGTCGTCGAATGCATCGCCCGGGCAAAACGCCTCAAGGATCCCCGCGCCGACCGGCCCTTTCGACACCGGAAGATCCAGATCGCAGAAAAGCGCCGTCGAGAGATCAGGCGGTTGCTCGATGACGGCTATCGGCCGCGCGAGATTGCCGCGCGGCTAGGCATCTCAAAAAGGCTGGTGCTACTCCGCATGAAGGAGACGGGATGATGTCAGCGCCCGTAGGAAATCAATTCTGGAAGGCTCGCAGCTCGCATGGGCGGTCACCCATATTCGCGACGCCAGACAATCTGTGGGCAGCCGCAGTCGAGTATTTCGATTGGGTCGAGGCGAACCCGCTCTATGAGGCCAAGCCGTTCGCGTACCAAGGCGAGGTGACTATTACCCAGGTTGCCAAGATGCGCGCTATGACGCTCGACGGGCTCTGCATCTTCCTCGATATCGCCCGCCGCACATGGGATGGCTACGGCGAGCGTGAAGACTTTTTGCCAGTCACGACGCGCATAGAAGAAATCATCCGAGCGCAGAAGTTTGCCGGTGCGGCTGCCGACTTATTGAATCCGAACATCATCGCTCGGGATCTTGGGCTGTCAGATAAGCAGGACGTTGCCCATACCGGTAACATTACGTTTGAGACAATATACGAGAGCAAGCCTTGAAGGTTCAATTTCGCGTGCGCTGGTATCAGCAGGCGTTCCATCGCGCGCTGGTTAACCGCACCCACGACAGGCTGATGGCCGTGTGGCACAGACGGGCAGGGAAGGATGAGATAGTCCTGAACGCGATGCGCGAACTGGCATGGAAAGATCCAGGCACTTACTGGCATTGCTTTCCAGAGCAAAAGCAGGCGCGCAAGGCCATATGGAACGGCGTCAACGGCCACACAGGCAAGCGCCGCATATTCGAGGCCTTTCCGCCTCTGATGATCGAGCGCATGCAAGACGATGACATGTTCATCGAGCTGAAGAACGGCGCCACTTTCCAGCTGATCGGCTCGGATCGCTACGACAGCACGGTGGGTTCTGGTCCGAAGGGCATAGCCTATTCGGAATGGGCGCTGAGCAACCCGAGTGCCTGGGCATATCACTCGCCGATGATCCGAGAGACCGGCGGGTTTGCTGCCTTCATCACAACCCCTCGCGGCAACAACCACGCCAAGACGATGTTCGATCGAGCGAAGACCAATCCGAGCTGGTTTGCTGAGCTTCTGTCTATCGACCAGACCAAGGCGCTTTCACAACAGGACCTGGATGAGGCCAAGCAGGAGTACATCGACCTTCACGGCAAGGAGATGGGCGAAGCGCTGTACGAGCAGGAATACCTTTGCTCATTCGCGGGCGCGCTGATCGGCTCTTATTGGGGCGGCGACATCTGGCGCGCCGAGCGCTCCGGGCAGATTAGGAGCGTCCCGATCGACTGGACACACCCGGTCCACACGGCATGGGATCTTGGGAAAGCCATCAACAATCCGGTTTGGGTCTTCCAGGTCATCCACGGACAGCTTCGTATCGTCGACTTCTACCGGCCTGAAACAGACGATCTGGAGGAGTGGTGCAAGTGGCTTAATGAACGCGGTTATCACGGCGACGACTATGTCCCTGACGATATCCTGGATCCGATCTGGGGCGCCAAGCATACGCGATGGGACTTGCTGAAGGCGAAAGGGCGTAAACCGCGGCTCATCAAGCGCATAGCCGTCGCTGACGGCATTCATGCGGGCAGGGAGGCCATTAAGGGATTCCTATTCCACTCGGGCGACGATGAGCGTGGCCAGCGCATGGAAATGGGACTAGACGGCCTCAAGAGTTACAAGCGCCTATGGGATGATGACCGAAAGACGTTCCTCGAAAATCCGTTGAAGGACTGGGCCGAGCATATTGGTTCGAGTTGGAGGTATCTGGGCCTTGCTTGGCGAGGCGCAATCGCGGTGAAGGAAAAGCCTGTCGGCGACAAAGGTGCCTATGTGGCAATGCCCGACGGCACGATACGCAGTCAGCAGACCGTCAAGGAGGCTGTCGACGCGATGGTGCGCAGGCGTCGCGCCCGTTAGAGGCGGTTCTTGCTCTCTAAATTTGCAATGCGGTTTTCCAGCGCAGAAATACGTCGTTCTTGCTCGGAGAAAGCGCTCTGGAGAATTTGAACCACTAGTCCGGCGCCCGCGGCGCCGCTGCGCTCCCCTTTGCTAATCAAAATCAGCGAATCCAGCAAAGCCTGAGCCGAAACCATGAGATTTTCCCGTCATTTGTCTATTTTATGGGTGAAGAGCGCGAATAGCTCGGCGCCCGATGGCTAGCGATGCTTCTTCGCCATATGGGCTTTGGCATCAGCCTCAAGCGTGCTCGCCCAGCGCTCCAGGCCGACCACGGCGCGGTCTGGCATTTTGCCAAGTGAACCCTTGGCAGCAGCCTCTGCCTGACGTTTCAAATGTCGCAAGCACCTGAGCGGGTTTTTGCGCTCGTCATAGAAATCCAGGCCTTCACCCAAGAGAAATTCTGCCGCCTGAAAATCGTCCATCGTCAACGTCGCATATTGCTCATCGTGTACGTCGCGCTGGTTTTCGATGTCCCAGCGTTCCCATGGTAGCAGCGACTGAAAGTCATCCGGAAAGACGAACTCGGTGTCGCTTAGGAGAATGCCGAAGGTCGCCTTAGAAAAATCGTCCATCATCTCATCGAGCCCGAACGGTAGGTTTCCTCTGCCCGAATAGCGGAGCAGCAAGTTCCTTTCCAATTCAGTCGCGCCAGGAAGATCACGGATGCGCACAGGCGGTCCTTGGTGAATTGCGGGAGCGGGTGTCAATTTCGCCCATTCCGCGTAGCGCGCTTTCATCGGCATTTGATGTCCCCGAATCGGGTGTTCGGCCATGCTTGTGGAAGTTTATCGCACCAGGCCTCAGAACAAAATGGCAACTGACGTAGCGTCCACAACGTGCGAGGCGCACGCTCAAGCGGCTTAGAATTGCACGGGCTCCCCCCGATGATCTGCCCAATCGATAGATTGGAGCAGCTATGCCGCGCGCTGGTGGTGTGTATTCAGCCCCTCCGGGCACCAAGGGAACGCCGAACACCCCGATCGAATCGGCGAAGTACAACGCGCTTGTCGACGATCTGGTGGCGGACGCGAACGCTGCTAGGCCCGTCACGTCCGGCGGCTCGGGTTCGAGCACGGCAGTAGGAGCTGCTGACAACTTCAACGCAGCTGGCGCGGACATAGCCTCGGCCGCGACCGTCAACCTGGCAAATACCACAGGTACGCTGGTCAACATCACAGGCACGGTCCCCATCACGGCGCTCGGCACGCTTCCGGCTGGCGCCGAGCGGGATCTGGTGTTTCAGGGCGTCCTGACGTTCACGCACAACGCCACTAGCCTCATCCTGCCAGGTGGCGGCAACATCACCACGGCGGCAGGCGACGTCGCGCGTATGCGGTCGAGCGGGGGCGGCAACTGGCGTTGCGTCGGTTATACGCGCGCCAACGGCACACCCCTTGCCATCGCAGCATCGTCGACCATCGTCACGCCCACCCTAACGCTGAAACAGAGCGCCGCGCCGACTCCTACAGCAGAGGGTGATATTCAGTGGGACACTGACGACAACGTCCTGGTGGTCGGCGACGGTGCGGCGCAACAGATTTTCGTCCCGCTACCGAGCGGCGCGGTAGCGGGAGACTTGCTCTATCTCTCGGGTGCCAAGGCCTACACGCGAATTCCCAAGGGGACGGCTGCCCAGCAACTGCGCATGAATGCCGGTGCCACGGCGCCGGAGTGGTTCACGCCCGACACGTCCGGCATCGCCAAGGCGTGGGTTTCGTTCACGGTATCTGGCTCGACCGTCACTGTCCGGAAGTCATTCAACGTGTCCAGCGTCGTGAGAAACGGGTCGATGGACTACACGATCAATTTCACCAATGCGATGGCAGATGTGAACTATGCGGTGGCGGGAGCCTCTAAGCCACAGGCCGCCACAGAAGCGTGGGGTGTAGCCCCTTTCTCTGTGGCCTCACTGCTTGTCGGTTCTGTCCGGGTCATAACCAAACCAGCCGGTGTTTCTGGCGACGCCGAGTTTGTCAGTGTCGTGATCTATGACTGACCAACTGTTCATTCGCGGATGGAAGATCAACCTCTAATGGATCGCAATTTCCAGAGGGCACTTTCGCTCGTTCTCAAATCCGAAGGCGCCTGGTCGGACAATCCAGCCGATCCTGGCGGCGCCACCATGAAGGGCGTGACGCTGGCCAATTTCCGCCGCTACGTCAAAGCCGATGCCACGAAAGCCGATCTGAAGAAGATCACCGATGCGCAGCTCGCGACGGTTTATCGCCGTTTCTATTGGGACGCCGTGGCGGGCGCCGAGCTGCCGGATGGCCTCGACTATGCCGTCTTTGACTTTGCGGTGAACAGCGGTCCGGGCAGGGCGGCGAAGTACCTCCAGGCCGCATGCGGAGTCGGCGTGGTTCAGGACGGCCGGATAGGACCGGCGACGCTTGCCGCGGTGCGGGCCAAGCCCGCCGGCGTCGTCATCGATACGCTTTGCGATGCCCGGCTGTCGTTCCTTAAGCGTCTGCCGACCTGGCCGACGTTCGGCAAGGGCTGGCAGAGCCGCGTGGTGGCGGTGCGCATCCAGGCCATGATGATGGCCACGCCCGCGCCAGCCCAGCCACCGGCTCCTGCACCTGTCACGCCACCGGCGCCGTCCCCAACCGCGCCCGCCTATGAGGAGCGCAATCCCTTCTGGGCCGCGCTGTTCGCAGCCCTCAAGGCAATCTTCAGAAGGAAATGACCATGCAGAGCGCAAAGCCTTGGTGGCAGTCTCTGGCGGTTTGGGCTGGCGTGTTCTCGCTGCTCAATTCCGCAGGCCTCGCAGGCATCAACATCGACTTCTCGACCGGTGACTTCAACGGCAACATTCATGAGTTGGGCGCATCGCTGATCGGCTTCGTGACTAGTATCGGCATGATCTGGGGCCGTATCCACGCGAAGACGAGGATCGGTAAATGATCGAAATCGCGACCGCGCTTCTGGAATCGCTGTTCCACAATCCGACCATCATTGCCGCTTTCATCGGCATCATCGGGGCGATCGGCTGGGGCTTCCACCAACGACTTTCCGGCGCCAAGGCCGAACGCAACAAGCAGGCCATGGAGCGGCTGGCAGCCCGTGATGAGGCAGACAAGATCGACCAGGCCGTTGCTGGCATGTCTGACACCGAGGTTCTGAAGGAGCAGGCCAAATGGTCGCGCCCAAAATCCTAGCGCTGGCTGCCTTCGTCGCCCTTGCCGCCTGCCAGCACGCGGGCGGTAGTTTTTGCGACGTCGAGAAGCCGAACCGCAATCCAGTCGAAGACATGACGGCGACCGAAGCGCGGTCGGCGCTCGCGCACAATCTCAAGGGCGCCAAACTCTGTGGCTGGAGGCCATGATGCATGAATTCCTCGACTTCCTGGGCATCAAGGCGCCGGTGCTCATCGCCGGCCTTTCCGGTGGCATTCTGCGGGCGCTCTCACGTCACCGCTACAAGCTGCGGGAGATGTTCGCGTCGCCGATCTGCGGCGCGTTGGCGGCCGCCTATCTCACTCTGCCGGTGGTTAGATATTTCCAGGCAACGGGGCTGCCCATGCCAGAAGATGACACCACAACGCTCGCTGCCGCATTCCTCATCGGCGTTTCGGCAATGTGGATTTCCGACTTGGTATTTGAAGCAGTTGTGCGGCGCTTCAGACCGGACGAAAAGGGATAACGGTGAATGTCAGCGAACGACAGTTCGCAGGTCGCCTTCTGGGCTTAGGGGCACACTTGCACCGTAACCGATCTGGGAAATCGGCGGAACGACGGTCAACACTGAATTGCGCAATATCGTAGCCAGCGAGCCAATGTCCGCCGTATTGTCCAGCCTTGCGGTCGCAACCGCAGACGTTTCTCGATAGGCGGAACTCGCATCCGATCCTGCGAGCAGTTTTCTCATATCTTTTTCCATCCTTCGAAATTCCGCTGATCCGATATTTGTTCCAACTGCATGAGAGGCGCTGCCGGATTGGGCACTTGGGTCTTTGTCAGGGTGCCTTCGGATAGAAACCCGTAGCACCCACCATTTACGCTTTCAACGATTCCGCGGACCAGACGGTAATTTGCTGTCGCGTTCGCTCCTAACTCCAAGGACGGATTAAACGGGTCCGCCAGCCTCATTTCTGCACTGAAGTTCTTGTGAATCTTTTTCAGGATATCATAAAATTCGTCGCTTGGCTTCTCGATCGGCAAACCCAACGCTGCGGCCTCACGGCGATTGATCGTGTAGTCGTGACTTCCCGAATCCGCGCACAGAAAATCAATTATCGCCTGAACCTTGTCTGGGTCTTGCACGTGCTCCTTCAGCAGCTTGGAGGCAAGAAACCGGATCTGCGCCCGAGAACGAAATATCTCTCCGAGCACCAACGGGTGGACCTTGTTGGACAAATCCGTGAGGATACCGCCGAGCACCTCGTCGCTCTTTACCCCAAGATCCTTTGTTGCTGCGTCGAGGTAGCCTCGTACTGCCTCAACGCTCACAGGAACACGGGCCAGCTGGTTCCCGACCGGGATCTGCGGCCCGAGGGCGTGCGTGAGGCTGGGGTCAATCGGCCCTAGCGCCGCCTGCTTGGTCATTACGATTTTGCTGGCGCCAAGAGAAATCAAAGTGCCGGCGCTCATCGCTTTCAACGGAATGAGAACCTCAAGCTCGTCGCAGAAGGATTTAATCAGATTTATCAATCGCCAAGCTGCGGAGGTGCTGCCTCCGTTCGTGTGAAGCAGCAAAGATATCTTCGGGGTTGGACCAATCTTGTCGAGGATATCCACAAACAAATCGACGCAGTCTTGTCCGATTTGCGTTTCGGCGCCTGACCTGTCGCTTGTTGCGTATGCGATGACTTTTGTTTTTCGTTCGGCCTCAATCTTTCTGTAGATTGTGCGCCTAGCTGCGAAAGCCATATGAATCCCCCCGGATTTTCTGGATACAATTCAGAAAATCACGACTATGTCAAACCTAGGCATTGCGCCGGGCTTTGAAATTCTTCAAGCGGCTTAGAATTGCGCATTCGCCGCCCGCATCCTACCCGCCATGGCAAAGGCGGACCAGCGCTCTCCAGACCAGCAGAAGCAGGGCGAGACCCTTCGTAAAGAGGGGTCGAAGTGGCTTGCGCGCGTCGAGGCGGCCGGAAAGCTCGAAAAGCAGTGGATGGACGACGCGGAAAAGGCGGTGAAGGCCTACACCGGCGAGACCAAGTCGGACGACCTGAGCACGTCCGCCACGCTCGGCAACACCTACGACTTCAACATTCTGTTCGCTAACGTCGAGACCATCGTTCCGGCGATCATCAACAGTCCGCCCGCGCCTGACATCCGCCGCCGCTTCGCTGACGAGGATCCGGCAGCAAAGGACGTCGCCGAGCTGATCGAGCGCGCCATTCGCAAGCAGGTCGACGATTCCAAGCTCCAGGTCGAACTGGAAGGGGAGGCACAAGACGGATTCCTGGCAGGTCGCGGCATCATCCGGCTTCGCTTCAAGAGCGACATCGTAAAAGACGAAACGACCAATGCGGAACTTGCCGACGCTGCCGATCGATTAATTGTCGATGACGGAGCAGGAGAAGCGACTTCTTCCGCCGACGATGTTCGAGGCGAGCTTTACGGTGCTGGAAACGCGGATGCAGGACCAGGTTCTGCGGGTCCAAGTCAGGAACGGCTCGCAAACGAGTGCATCGAGTTCGAAGCCGTAAGCTGGCGCGATTACCGGCACGGGCCGGCGAAGCGCTGGAAGGATCGGCCGTGGGACGCATTCCGCTTCGTCGTGCAGCGCGAAGACGAGGGTTCAGTGTTCGACGCCGGCTTGATCAGCATCCAGACCGACGATCAGGAGAAGAAGGCGCGCGGCGAAGGCGACAGCGACCTGTGCGGCTGGGAAATCTGGGACAAGGGCACTCGCAAGGTCATTTTCATCGACGACAACGGCGTTGTGCTGAAGAAGGTCGACGACCCGCTTGGCCTGAGCGATTTCTTCCCGATCCCTGTGCCCGTGCAGCCGATCGAGCTTACCGGCCGGCTGATGCCGGTCAATCCGTTTTCGATCTACAGCCGGCTCGCCGACGAACTGGACCTGACCACCAAGCGCATCGGCGTCATCACCCGCCACATGAAGGTCAAGGGCTGGTATTCCGGCGACGCTGGCGACA
>NZ_RZOF01000016.1:0-39014 GCF_003998955.1 Mesorhizobium sp. M4B.F.Ca.ET.017.02.2.1
CGGCTGGGCCGTGCGCCATCGCATCATCGTGCTGGTGATGACGCTGGTCACCTTCGCCACCAGCCTGTGGGCGTTCCAGTTCATTCCGCAGAACTTCTTCCCGCAGTCCTCCCGGCCCGAAATCCTCGTCGACCTCTGGCTGCCGGAAGGCACCTCGATCAAGGAGGTCGAGACGCAGGCCAAGGCGCTCGAAGGCAAGATGATGGACGATCCGGACAAGCGCTTCATCGCCACCTATATCGGCGAGGGCGCGCCGCGCTTCTTCCTGCCGCTCGACCAGCAGCTCAGGAATCCGAACTTCGCCCAGCTCCTGGTGATGGCCAAGGACGAACCGGCGCGCGAGCGGCTGATCGTCAAGCTGCGCACCATCCTGGCCGAGGATTTCCCATCGATCCGGTCCAAGGTCGACCGCCTGTTCCTCGGTCCGCCGACCGGCTGGCCGGTGCAGATGCGCGTCATGGGCCCGGACCGCCAGGAGGTGCGCCGCATCGCCGACGAGGTGAAGGCGAAGTTCCAGGCCAACCCGCTGCTCGGAGCCGTGCATGACGACTGGCTGGAGCCGGTGCCGGCGATGAAGCTGGTCATCGACCAGGATCGCGCCCGCGCACTCGGCGTCACCTCGCAGCGCATCCGCCAGATGCTGCAGGCCACCATGTCCGGCGCGCCGCTCGACGATTTCCGCGACGGCGAGGAGACGGTCTCGATCGTCGCCCGCGAACCGGAGGCGAGCCGCAAGCTGCTGTCCTCGGTCGATTCGGTCTACATCCCGACCGATTTCGGCGGTTTCGTGCCGCTGTCGCAGGTGGCCAAGGTCGTTCCGGTGCTGGAGCAAGGCATCGAGTGGCGGCGCGACCGCCTGCCGACCATCACGGTGCGCGGCACCCTGCCGGACGGCGTGCAGTCGAACGACGTCGTCACCAAGATGTACAACGACATGAAGGACCTGCGTGCCGGCCTAGCGCCCGGCTACAAGGTCGAGATCCAGGGCGGCGCCGAGGATTCGGCCGAAAGCCAGGCCTCGATCGCCGCCAAGGCGCCGATCATGCTGGCCATCATCGTCGTGCTCTTGATGATCCAGCTGCAGCATTTCGGCAAGGCGATGCTGGTGCTGGCCACCGGTCCGCTCGGCATCATCGGCGCCGCCGCGGCGCTGCTGATCAGCGGCGCGCCCTTCGGCTTCGTCGCCATCCTCGGCGTGATCGCGCTGCTTGGCATCATCATGCGCAACTCGATCATCCTGGTCGACCAGATCGATCAGGACATCGCCGCCGGCATGGAGCGATCCGAGGCGATCATCGGCGCCGCCGTGCGCCGCTTCCGGCCGATCATGCTGACGGCGCTCACCGCCGTGCTGGCGCTGATCCCGATCTCGCGCGCCGTGTTCTGGGGGCCGCTGGCCTACGCCATGATGGGCGGCATCCTCGTCGCCACCGTTCTCACCATCCTGGTGCTGCCGGCAGGCTACGCGCTGTTCTTCGGCCGCGAGCGCAAGAAGGCCGGGGTCGAGGACAAGGGGCCCGAGTCCGAACTGACGCAGAACAACGAAAAGCCGGAGCTGGCGCTGGCCGCGGAATAAGGTGGTGGCAACCTCGGATCGTCCGCCATTGCCACGGGTCGATGGCGGACGATCTGCATCGCGGCTCGGCGCGCTAGAGCAATTCCAGGAAAAGTGTGAAGCGAATTGCAGCGGCGCGGCATCTTCAGGCGCGAGTATGAGGGCTCGACGCTGCGCGAGAATCTCGGCCTGAAGCGGCCGCCGAACCGGTTCTTCGAGGAGACGGCGATCCGCAGGGCCGGCTGACGAGAGGCCGTTGGACAAAAGAGATCGGGCGCGCCGGATCCTGTTCTCAGGTCGCTGCGTCAGATGACGAACAGCCAGTTGGCGATCAGCATCACCGCCACGCCGGCGATCAGCGTCAGATAGGGCAGGGCGCCCGCCTTCTTCACCTTGAGGTCGGCCGACGTCATGCCGAGATCGGCCAGCATATGGTCGGGGAACTTGCCGCCGTCCTGGATGTAGTGACGGAAGCAGAACACCGGGATGATCAGCGCCGCGGTGATCAGGCCAGCCCACAGCGCCATCGGGTTCCACACCTTGGCGCCGGCGCCCATGAAGACGGCGTTGACATAGGCGAAGATCGCCCCGATGCCGAGCAGCCAGGTCGGCGCCCGCCACGGCCTCGCGATATGGCCGTTGTCGATGCGGTGGATCCAGCCGGCATTGAGGTTGAGGAAGTTGAAGATGATGTAGCCGCAGTTCGACACGGCGAGGATGAAGAAGAAGCTGGTCGCGTCGGCCGAGGCGATGGCCAGCACGGCCAGGTTGAAGACGAGGTCGGTCCACATCGCCCGCGTCGGCGCGCCATGCTCGTTGACATGGCTGAGATAGCGCGGCAGCCAGCCGTCGACCGAGCCCTGGTAGAGCGTGCGCGAGGAGCCGGCCATCGCCGTCATGATGCAGAGCACCAGCGCCAGGATCATCAGCATGACCAGCAGGCTGTGGATGATCTTGCCGCCGCCGACCATGCCGGCCAGCGCATCGGCGACGCCGGAGCCGTCGACGATCGGCGTCGCCAGCATGCCGTTGAGGCCGAGCACGCCCTGGAAGGTGAACGGCACCAGGATGAACAGCAGCATGCAGAGCAGGCCCGAATAGAAGATCGCCTTGAACGTGTCGGTGCCGGGGTTCTTGAACTCGGACGTGTAGCAGACGGCGGTCTCGAAGCCGTAGGTCGACCAGGCGGCGATGAACATGCCGCCCAGCACCAGTGTCCAGCCGGCGATGTTCCAGGCTCCCGGGTCGGGCGCGTAGGCGGCCGCCAGCGGCACCAGCGGCGAGAAGTTCGCCCAGTTGATCTGGCCGGTGAAGATCGGCACCACGCCGACGATCAGCATCGGGATGATGACCAGCAGGCCGATATATTTCTGCACACTGGCCGTGCCGAGGATGCCGCGATGCTGGATCGAGAAGATCATCAGCATCAGCACCGCGCCGATGAAGAAGGTGGCGTTGAAGGTGAAGGACACCGGACCCAGCGTATGGCCCCAGAGCGACCAGGTGCGGATCGCCGGCGTCGCGGCGGCGGCCACCGCCGCGATGGCATCGGCGGGCGCCGTGCCGGCATGGGCGGCGATATAGGCGACCACTTCCGGCGAGGTCTCGCTGAAGACCGGGATCGGCGCCAGCGCGTTGAGGATATAGGCGGCGGCGATCGAGCAGCCGAGCGACAGCACCGGCGACCAGGCGAACCAGTTGCACCACACCGACAGCGGCGCGATGAATTTCGAGTAACGCAGCCAGGCGGTGGCGCCGTAGATCGAGGCGCCGCCGGACTTGTTCGGGAACAGACCGGCGATTTCGGCATAGGTGAACGACTGCAGGAAGCCCATGATCATGGACACCGTCCAGATCACGAAAGCCAGGGTTCCGGTCGTGCCGGCAATGCCGCCGATGGAGAACAGGACGAGGGCGGGAACGCCGCTTGCCACCCAAAAGGCGCCACGCCAGTCGATATGCCTGAGCAGCTTGCCTTCCGCAGGCTGCTCAAGGACCGTGCTCATTGTGCTCATATGTATGAATTCCCTTTTTTTGCTGTTCCCCGCCGGTGTGCCTCGGCTGCGCGAAGCTTCCCCCCGGCCTCATTTCGAACGGCTGTAGTGTTTCCACTCAGTCGCATTTTTTTCTTAACAGTGAAGATTGATCCGACGCGCTTTCACGTCAAGCGTTTTGTGGCGCCGTGCACATCACGCTTGCGAAACATGGCACGGACGCCACTGCGGCCGCCATCAAGACGGTCGGATGAGGCCTTGGAGGCGGCCGTCAGGAGCGCGGTTTCGTCTTTTGCGGGTCGTAATGCGCGAAGGCCACGACTCGCGCCGGCAGCCGCTTGGCATGGCCGTCGAGCTTGCCGACCTCGACCTCAGTGCCGATGTCGGCATGGGTGACGTCGAGCCGCGCCAGGGCGATGGTCTTGCCGAGCAGCGGAGAGCGCATGCCGGAGGTGACGACGCCGATCTGGGCGCGGCCGACATGGACGCAGTCGCCGTGGCCGACAGGGATGTTCGCATCGATGTCGAGGCCGACCAGTTTCGTCTGCGGATGTTCCTTGCGCCTTATCAGCGCGTCGCGGCCGATGAAGTCGTCGGTCTTGGTCTTCAGCGGCACGGTGAAGCCGATGCCGGCCTCGAACGGATCGGTCTGGTCGGAGAACTCGTAGCCGGCGAAGATCAGCCCGGCCTCGATGCGCACCATGTCGAGCGCCTGCAGGCCCATCGGCTTCAGCCCATGCGGCTGGCCGGCCTCCCAGATGGCGTCGAACACCTTTTCGGCGTCGCGCGGATGGCACCAGATCTCGTAGCCGAGCTCGCCCGTATAGCCGGTGCGCGAGACGACCACCGGAACGCCGTTGCCGCCGCCGATGCGGGCGACCGCGAAGCGGAACCATTCGAGCTCGCCGATCGAGGGCTGCAGCGGCGAGGTCCAGACGACCTCCTTCAAGATGTCGCGGCTCTTCGGTCCCTGCACGGCGATGTTGTGCATCTGGTCTGTGGAGGAGCGCACCAGCACGTTGAGGCCGAGTTTCCTGGCCGTCTCGCGCAGCCATTCGCCGGACAGGTCGTCGCCGCCGACCCAGCGGAAATTGTCCTTGCCGAGCCTCAGCAGCGTGCCGTCGTCGATCATGCCGCCATGCTCGTAGCACATCGCCGAATAGACGACCTGGTTGACGCCGAGCTTCTTGACGTCGCGGGTCAGCGTGTATTGCAGCAGCGCTTCGGAATCCGGTCCTGTCACCTCGAACTTGCGCAGCGGCGACAGGTCCATGATCACCGCCGCCTGCCGGCAGACCCAGTATTCGGCGATGGCGCCCTCTTTGGCGAAGGAGTTGGCCAGCCAGTAGCCCCTGTACTCGGCGAAGTCGCGCGTGTGCTTGGCAAAGCTCGAATGAAAAGCTGTCTCTCGGGTCATCTTCGGTTCCGAATCGGGCGTCATGCGTCTGGCGATCGCGCGCGAGAATTTGTGCTGGCCGGAATAGGTGCGCACATGGATGTCGGTGAGGTTCCAGCCATTGGCGGGCGTGGTGTCGTCGGGGCAGGCGGAGGAGACGCAGACGATGTCGGTCAGTGCGCGCAACAGCACATAGTCGCCCGGCCGCGACCATGGCTCGTCCGACACCATGACGCCATGCGCGTCGATTGCCGTGTTGAAGAAGAAGTTGATCGCCATCCAGCCGGCGCGGGGCGTGACGCCCTTGTCCGAAAGCGCCTTGTTGAAATTCTCCGAGCAGTTGGTGTGCCCGGGATAACCAATGTCGTCGTAGTATTTGGCGGCACAGGCGAGCGCGAAGGCGTCGTGCCGCCCGCAAGTGTCCTGCACCACCTCGACCAGCGGCTCCATGTCCTGGTCGTAATATTTCGAATGCAGGCCGGGCATCGGATAGGCGGCGCCCATCAGCGTGCGCGTCGTCGTCACGTCGAGCGGCAGGTCGCGGCCCTTGTCCAGCTTGCGCGCCGAGAAGCACTGGAAGTCGGTGCACTGGCGGCCGTCGACATCGATGATCTGCAGATAGTCACCGGCCTTGACGAAATAGGCTTCGGCAGTCGCCGAATGGACCCTGAGATCGAGCACCGGATCGGCGAGCGGATCGGCAAGCCCGGACTTCGCCTTCAGCCGGATCGTCGCGCGGCGCACGATGACGGCGAGCGGCGTCGCCGTGTCGTGGCCGTCGACCAGCATCGGCCCGCCGGGCGCCGCGATCAGCAGCGCGCCATCGCGCTGCACGCCGAAGCCTTGCTCGGTGCCGGCGGGCGTCGCGCCGCCGAAGACGCGCACGGCCTTCGGTTGCTCAAGCTGAACTTGGCGGCGTTGCAGGCCGAGACGCAGCGCCGACAAGCTGTCGTCGCCATCCGCCAGCAGCGCCTTGATGCCTGCGGCGTTGCTGTTTGCAGCCTCGCCGAAAATGCCGGGATCGGTGACGCCGTTCTTGCCCCAGGCCAACAGCTCGCAGGCCTGTCCGCCTTCGATATTGCGCACGCTCACCGTATCGCCGGCCTCGACGTCGAGCAGCACCGCGCCGTTGCCCTGCACGGTGTAGCGCTCGATGCCGGGCGGCAACGCGATCTGGCCTGGCCTGAGGATCAGGCTCGGCCGGGGCGGCCCGGAGGCGACGGCGGGGTAGGGCGACTGGCTCATCTCGACCCTATGTTTCGAGCAACAAGTTTGCCTGTGTGTGAAATTAGTTTAGCAGCAAGAATAGCAGCGGGGTTGGATTTGGCAAGGTGGAGATGGCGCCGGCTCCTCCTTCTCCCCTTGTGGGAGAAGGTGTCGCCGAAGGCGACGGATGAGGGGTGCGCGAAGGAACGCCAGGGTCTCACTCCGTCGCGCACCCCTCATCCGTCTCGGCGCTAACGGCCGATCCAGCTTCTCCCACAAGGGGAGAAGGAGAGGGCGCGCACATGCGCTACGCCAGTTCCTCGGAATGGCCGATCGTAACGCCATACTCCGCGGCCGAATCGAGAATGGTGTGCCAGAGACTTTCGGCGAAGGTCGAAAACACCAGCAGGTTGAACACCGCCTGTCCGCCGCGATCACCACCCCGCCAGAGTGTGACGCTCGTGTGATCCATCGAGGTCGCAGCCGCCATGCCCACCGCAAACACATCGGGATGCAGATCGATCGACGACAGCTTGGCGAGCATCGCGCGCGCTCTCTGCCCGGATACGCTGATCAACATGCGCGCATGCGACTGGTCGGAAAGCGAAGCCGAACCGGCAAAGACCGGGGCGAGCGCCTCAATCCCGAGCCTGCCGCCCTGCGACAGCACGAAAAACTGATCCGGTCCGGACCAGATCGGCGTCGCGTCGGCGGTGCCGACCGCCTTCGGCGTTTCCGGCGCGGCGACACCGAAGCGGGCCTTCGCCGCCGCGGCCATCTCGGTCACCTTGCCGCGCCGCGCCATCACCTGGACGAGGTCGAAATTGCGGATCTCGGTCAGCGACACGCCGGCTTCACCCCGCGCGCCATACGGCCCGGCAACGAGCGCGCGGTCGAGCGGGCTGCGGATATCCCAGGAAAACTCAGCCACGCTGGCGCCCTCCTTCCGGATCGTAGAAGACGGGATTGCAGAGCTCGACATCGTACGCCTCGCCACGCAGCGGGTCGTGCGCGCGCACGATGTCGCCGATGCGCTCGCGGCCGCGTTCGACCAGCCCGAGCCCGATCCACTGGTCGAGTGTCGGCGAGAAGCAGACCGAGGTGACATAGCCCTGGTCGTTGCCGGGGCCGGGGATCTGGCCCTTCGGAATGACATGCGCGCCGGAGCGCAGCCGCCGCGCCTTGTCGGTCGGCTTGATGCCGACGACCACCAGCCGGTCCGGCGCCACCAGCGCCTCGCGGCCGGCCATGACGCGGCCGATAAAATCCTTCTTGGTCGACATCATCTTGCCGAGGCCGAGATCGGCGGCGGTCGTGGTGCCGTTGAGCTCCGGCCCGGCGACATGGCCCTTCTCGACGCGCATCACGCCGAGCGCCTCGGTGCCATAGGGTATCACGCCGAACGGTTTTCCCGCGATCATCAGATTGCGCACCAGCGCCTCACCGTAGCGCGCCGGCACCGAGATCTCGAACGCCATCTCGCCGGAGAACGAAAGGCGGAACAGCCTGGCCTTGATGCCGCCGCGCAAAGCGACTTCGCGCGCGCCCATGAACGGAAAGCCTTCGTTCGACAGGTCCTCGGCGGGATCGACAATTTCGCGAAGCAGGTCACGGGTCTTCGGCCCGGCGATGGAGAACTGCGCCCACTGGTCGGAGACCGAGGTCAGCTGCACGTCGAGTTCGGGGAACAGCACCTGGCGGCAGAATTCGAGATGCTGCATCACCAGCCCGGCTTTGGCGGTCGTGGTGGTGAGGAAATAGTGGTCCTCGGCCAGCCGCGAGGTCGTGCCGTCGTCGTAGACGATGCCGTCTTCGCGCAGCATCAGCCCGTAGCGCGCCTTGCCGACGGCGAGGTTGGAGAACGAGTTGATGTAGACGCGGTCGAGGAAGACGCCGGCGTCGGGACCGTGCACGTCGATCTTGCCCAGCGTCGAGACATCGCAGAAGCCTACTCCGCCGCGCACCGCCTTGACCTCGCGGGTCACCGATTCCAGCCAGTCCTTTTCGCCCGCGCGGGGATACCACTGCGCCCGTTTCCATAACCCGGTGTCGACGAACACCGCGCCCTGTTCCGCCGCCCAGTGATGTGACGGCGTCAGCCGCGTCGCATGGAAGGTCTCGTCGCGATGGTGGCCGGCGAAGGCGCCGATGGCGACCGGCACATAGGGCGGCCGGTAGATCGTCGTGCCGGTTTCCGGGATCGACTTGCCGGTGACGGCGGCCATGATGGCGAGGCCGGCAATGTTGGAGGTCTTGCCCTGGTCGGTCGCCATGCCGAGCGTGGTGTAGCGCTTGAGGTGCTCGACCGATTCGAAACCTTCGCGCTGCGCCAGTTCGACGTCGGAAGCGGTGACGTCGTGCTGCTGGTCGACGAAGGCCTTGCCCTTGCCGGGGATGTGCCAGAGCGGGGTGAGCGAGAAGGCCTCGTCGTTGGCGACCGGCGCTGAACCTGCGGTGCCGCCGCGCCTGCTATCGCTTGCGGCAGCGGCGCCGGCCTCAAACCCGTGGCGCAGGCAAGCGCCGAGGCCGAAGGCGCCGTTGGCGGCGCCTACAGCGACCATGCCGGGCGGCGCGCCATCCGGCACGAAGGCGGCGATGTCGTCGCGCCATTTCGGCCGGCCGCGATGATAGGAGGTCAGCCCGACCGAAGGATTCCAGCCGCCGGAAACGGCAAGCCCGTCGGCGTCGACCTCGGCGCGCGCGCCGCCGGTCAGCGAGACGGCGATCTTGCGCACGCCATCCTTGCCGCCGTCGACGCCGGTAACCGAGCCGTTGAGCACCGGGAAGCCGTTCTTCGAAGCAAGCGAGCGATGCTGCGGCGAGACATCCGGCCGCGCATCGATCACCGCCGCGACCTGCAGCCCGGCGGCAATCGCCGTCTCGACCGTGCGCCAGCCGTCCTCGTTGTTGGTGAACAGCGCGACGCGTTTTGCGGGCGTTGCCGCATAGCGGCCGATGTAGCTGCGCATGGCGGAAGCCATCATCACGCCGGGCGTGTCGTTGCCGGCAAAGACGATCGGCCGCTCGATCGCGCCTGCCGCGACAATGCTGCGCTTCGCCACGATGCGCCACAACCGCTGCCGCACCTGGTGCTCCGGCGGAACTGGCAGATGGTCGTTGACGCGCTCGATCGCGCCATAGGTGCCGCCGTCATAGACGCCGAACAGCGTCGTGCGCGTCATGATGCGGACATCGGGCATCGAGCCAAGCTCGGCCAGCGTGCGCGCAATCCATTCGGCGGCCGGCAGGCCGTCGATCGTTCCGCCGTCAGCAAGCAAGCGGCCGCCCGGGACAAAATCCTCTTCGCACAGGATGACGCGCGCCCCGCTGCGGCCTGCCGCCAAAGCCGCCGCCAGTCCCGCCGGACCGGAGCCGGCGATCAGCACGTCGCAATGCGCCCAGGCCTTGTCGTAGTGGTCGGGATCAGCAATGCCAGCGGCGCGGCCGAGACCGGCGGCGCGGCGGATCGCCGGCTCGTAGACCGCCTCCCAGAACTTCGCCGGCCACATGAAGGTCTTGTAGTAGAAGCCGGCGACGAAGATCGGCGCGAACAGCTGGTTGACCGACAGGAAATCGTGGCGCAGCGACGGCCAGCGGTTCTGGCTGGCGGCCTCGAGACCGTCATAGAGCTCGGCCGTCGTCGCCTTGGTGTTGGGCTCGCGCCTTGCGCCGCTGCGCAATTCGACCAGCGCATTCGGCTCTTCCGATCCCGCCGTCAGGATGCCGCGCGGGCGGTGGTACTTGAACGAGCGCCCGACCAGCTTGACGCCATTGGCGACCAGCGCCGAGGCCAGCGTGTCGCCCTGGAAGCCAAGCAGCGTCTTGCCGTCGAAGCGGAAGCTCAGCGGCACCGAGCGGTCGATGAGGCCGCCGTCTGCCAGCCGGTGTGTTTGCGCGTCGCCCACCATCACGCGTCAACCTTTGCCGCACCGGCGCCAGCAGCGGGCACAACGGCCGAAATCTCATGCGTCAGCGTGTTGCGGGTGACCTTCAGCCAGGCCCTGCAGCCGCCGCCATGATACCAGTGCTCGCTCATCGGGCCGGCGATGTTGTCGCGCAGGTAGACATAGTCGTAGACGGCCTCTTCGCCCGCGTCCGCCGCCGGCCGTTGCGGCTTGGCGTCGCCGAGATAGGTGAACTCGCCGAGTTCGCGTTCGCCGCAGAAGGGACAGACAATACGCATGATTTCCTGGCCGCCTTCAGTGCAGGTTCGGTTGGGCGCCCTGGCCCTTTTCGTCGATCATCGCGCCGCGCTGGAAGCGATCGAGGCGGAAGCGCGCGGCTTCTTTGTGCGCTTCGTCGCGGGCGATGAGATGGGCAAAGACCAAGCCGGAGCCGGGCGTCGCCTTGAAGCCGCCATAGCACCAGCCGGCATTGAGATAGAGGCCATCGACAGGGCTCTTGTCGATGATGGGCGTGCCGTCCATCGACATGTCCATGATGCCGCCCCACTGGCGCAGCAGCCTGACGCGGCCGATCATCGGGATCAGTGCCATGCCGCCCTCGCAGACATCCTCCATGACTGGAAGGTTGCCGCGCTGGGCGTAGGAATTGTAGCCGTCGATGTCGCCGCCGAAGACCAGGCCGCCCTTGTCCGACTGGCTGACATAGAAGTGGCCGGCGCCGAAGGTCATGACATTGGGCAGCAGCGGCTTGATCGCCTCGGAGACGAAGGCCTGCAGCACGTGGCTTTCGATCGGCAGGCGCAGGCCCGCCATCGCCGCGACCCGCGATGAGGAGCCGGCGACCGCCATGCCGACCTTGCCGGCGCCGATCCCGCCGCGCGAGGTCTCGACACCGGTCACCTTGCCATTGCCGTCGCGCGTGAAGCCGGTGACCTCGCAGTTCTGGATGATGTCGACGCCAAGCGCGCTGGCCGCATGCGCATAGCCCCACACGACGGCGTCGTGCCGTGCCGTACCGCCGCGCCGCTGCAAGAGCCCGCCCTGCACGGGGAAGCGCGCATTGTCGAAGTTCAGGAACGGCATCATCTTCCTGACCGCCGCGAGGTCGAGCAATTCGGCGTCGATGCCGTTGATGCGCATGGTGTTCCCGCGCCGCGCATAGGCGTCGCGCTGGGCGTCGGAATGGTAGAGGTTGATGACGCCGCGCTGGCTGACCATCGAATTGTAGTTGAGGTCCTGCTCCATCCGCTCCCACAGCTTCATCGACAGCTCGTAGAAGCCGGTATTGCCGGGCAGGCCGTAATTGGAGCGGATGATGGTGGTGTTGCGGCCGGCATTGCCGGAGCCGATCCAGCCCTTTTCGAGAACGGCGACATTGCGGATGCCGAACTCGCTGGCGAGGAACCACGCCGTCGCCAGCCCATGGCCGCCGCCGCCGATGATCACCACATCGTAGCGGTCCTTCGGGCTGGCGTCGCGCCAGGTGCGCTGCCAGTTCTTGTGGCCGGAGAGGGCGGCGCGGGCGAGCGAGAAGATCGAATATTTCATAAGGTCATTCCGAGATCGCTCGCGTCGCGCTGGTGGTATTGCTTAACGCATCGGATTCGTCCGAAAACCGCTTCGCACTATTCGGTCCGATGCTTCAGATATCCAGCGTGTGGTCGCGCTCCCACTGCGTGAAGTGCGAAGCATAGGAATTCCATTCCTGCTGCTTCAGCTTTAGGTAAGCCGACGAGAATTCCTCACCCAGCGCCGTCTTCAGCGATTTGTCATTGTCGAACTCGCGCAGCGCGTCGAGCAGGTTGAGCGGCAATTTCGGCGCGTCCGTCACGGTATGGCCGAACTGGTACATGTCGATGTCGTAGCGTTTGCCCGGGTCGGCCTTCGAGCGGATGCCATCGAGACCGGCAGCGATGATGACGGCCTGCAGCAGATACGGGTTGGCTGCACCGTCGGGCAGGCGCAGTTCGAAACGGCCCGGGCCTGGCACGCGCACCATGTGGGTACGGTTGTTGCCGGTCCAGGTCACCGTGTTCGGTGCCCAGGTCGCGCCAGAAATCGTGCGCGGCGCATTGATGCGCTTGTAGGAATTGACCGTCGGGTTGGTGATAGCCGCAAGCGCCGAGGCATGCTTCATGATGCCGCCTAGGAAATTCTTGCCCTTGGCCGAGAGGCCGAGCTCCATCGCATTGTCGGCGAAGACATTGGTCTTGCCGGTCTCGTCCCACACCGAGATATGCGCATGGCAGCCATTGCCAGTCAGGCCCTGGAAGGGCTTGGGCATGAAAGTCGCGCGCAGGCCGTGTTTTTCGGCAATCGACTTCACCATGAATTTGAAGAACGAGTGCTTGTCGGCGGTCGCCAGCGCATGGTCGAAGGTCCAGTTCATCTCGAACTGGCCGTTGGCGTCCTCATGGTCGTTCTGGTACGGGCCCCAGCCCAGCGCCAGCATATGGTCGCAGATTTCTGCGATGACGTCGTAGCGCCGCATCACCGCCTGCTGGTCGTAGCATGGTTTTGAGGCGGTATCGTATTCGTCGGAGATCGCCTTGCCGTCCGGCGAGATCAGGAAGAACTCGGCCTCGACGCCGGTCTTGACATGCATGCCGTCGCGGGCAGCCTCTTCGATCACCCGCTTCAGCGTGTTGCGCGGCGCCTGGCCGACCTCCTTGTCGTCCATGACGCAATTGGCGGCGACCCAGGCGACCTCCGGCTTCCACGGCAACTGGATGACCGAGGCTGGATCCGGCACCGCCAGCATGTCCGGATGCGCCGGCGTGAGATCGAGCCAGGTGGCGAAGCCGGCAAATCCCGCGCCGTCCTTCTGCATGTCGGCGATCGCCTGTGCCGGCACCAGCTTCGCACGCTGCCCGCTAAACAGGTCGGTGTAGGAGATCATGAAATATTTGACGTTTTTCGCCCTTGCGAATTCTGCAAGATCAGTAGTCACACCAGTTCCCCATTTTTTGTCGGCCATGGCCCAAGGCATTTGGGTCTTGGCCCTTCAATTGATTAGAAGCCGTTCTTCCCCGGTATCCAGTTGGTGCCGGCAAGCGGCACGCCCGCCATGGCGGCCGCCTCGATGGTGAGTGCGACGAGATCCTCGGGCTCGAGGTTGTGCAGGCTGTTCTTGCCGCAGGCGCGCGCGATCGTCTGCGCCTCCAGCGTCATCACTTTCAGGTAATTCGCCAGCCGCCGTCCTGCCGCGATCGGGTCGACCCGCTTCATCAGCTCGGGGTCCTGGGTGGTGATGCCGGCCGGGTCGCGGCCTTCATGCCAGTCGTCATAGGCGCCGGCGGTGGAGCCGAGCGCATTGTACTCCGCCTCCCACCGGGGATCGTTGTCGCCCAGCGCAACCAGCGCCGCCGTGCCGATCGACACAGCGTCGACGCCGAGCGCCAGCGCCTTGGCGACGTCGGCGCCGTTGCGGATGCCGCCGGAAACGATCAGCTGCACCTTGCGGTGCATGCCGAGGTCCTGCAGCGCCTGCACCGCCGGCCTGATGCAGGCAAGCGTCGGCTGGCCGACATTTTCGATGAACACTTCCTGCGTCGCGGCGGTGCCGCCCTGCATGCCGTCGACGACGACGACGTCGGCGCCGGCCTTCACCGCGAGCGCGGTGTCGTAATAGGGGCGGGCGCCGCCGACCTTGACGTAGATCGGCTTTTCCCAGTCGGTGATCTCGCGCAGTTCGAGGATCTTGATCTCGAGATCGTCGGGCCCGGTCCAGTCGGGATGGCGCGACGCCGAGCGCTGGTCGATGCCCTTGGGCAGCGTGCGCATCTCGGCGACGCGGTCGGAGATCTTCTGGCCGAGCAGCATGCCGCCGCCGCCGGGCTTGGCGCCCTGGCCGACGACCACTTCGATCGCGTCGGCGCGGCGCAGGTCGCGCGGGTTCATGCCGTAGCGTGACGGCAGATACTGATAGACCAACTGCTTGGAATGGCCGCGCTCTTCCTCGGTCATGCCGCCGTCGCCGGTGGTGGTCGAGGTCCCGGACAGCGTCGCGCCGCGTCCGAGCGCTTCCTTGGCGGGGCCGGACAGCGAGCCGAAGCTCATGCCGGCGATGGTGATCGGGATCTTCAGCTCGATCGGCTTCTTGGCGTGGCGCGTGCCGAGCACCACGCTGGTGTCGCAGCGCTCGCGATAGCCTTCCAGCGGATAGCGCGAGATCGAGGCGCCGAGGAACAGGAGGTCGTCGAAATGCGGCAGCTTGCGCTTGGCGCCGGCGCCGCGGATGTCATAGATGCCGGTCGCCGCGGCGCGGCGGATTTCGGAGAGCGTGTAGTCGTCGAAGGTCGCGGATTTGCGCGGCGTCGTCGGCGGGTTGCGATAGGTCATCTTGCCTCAATACGCGTCGGCGTTGTCGATATTGAAATTGTAGAGCTTGCGCGCCGAGCCGTAGCGCTTGAACTCCGAAGCTTTGACGCCGGTCACGCCGGCGCGGTCGAGCAGGCCTTGCAGGAATTCCAGATGCTCGGGCCGCATCTCCTTGGCGATGCAGTCGGCGCCCAGGCTCTCGACCTTGCCACGCACGAACAGCCGCGCCTCGTAGATGGAATCGCCCAGCGCATCGCCGGCATCGCCCAGGACCACGAGGTTGCCGGACTGCGCCATGAAGGCGGACATGTGGCCGATATTGCCGTGCACGACGATGTCGATGCCCTTCATCGAGATGCCGCAGCGCGACGACGCGTTGCCTTCGATGACCAGCAGGCCGCCGCGGCCGGTGGCGCCGGCATACTGGCTGGCGTCGCCTTTGATCACGATCGAGCCCGACATCATGTTCTCGCCGACGCCGGGGCCGGCCGAGCCATGCACGGTGATGGCGCCGCCGGCATTCATGCCGCCGCAATAGTAGCCGACGCTGCCGCGCACATCGATGGCGACCGGCTGGTCGACGCCGACGGCGACCGAATGGCTGCCCTTGGGGTTGAGCACCTCCCAGGCCGTCTCGTTGGAGCCCGGGGTCAGCTGATGCAGCGCCTGGTTCAGCTCGCGCAGCGACAGTGCGGCAAGGTCCAACACCCTGGCGTGGCTCTGGTCGCGCTGAGCGGTGGATACGTTGGTTGCCGGCATGAACTCAATGCTCCCAGAAATAGACGGTTGCGGGCTCCGGTTCCCAGACCCTCGCATTGTCTATGCCGGGCAGTTTGGTGAGCGCGCGATATTCCGAACCGAACGCGACATACTGGTCGGTCTCGGCCATGACGGCGGGCTTGCAGGCGATCGGGTCGCGCACCACGCCAAAGCCGTTCTTGGTGCCGACGACGAAGGTGAAGAAGCCGTCGAGATCGGAGAGTGTGCCCTCCAGCGCCTCGCCGAGGTTCTTGCCATGCGCGATCTTGGAGGAGAGATAGGCGGCTGCCACCTCGGTGTCGTTTTCGGTCTCGAATTTCATGCCCTCGCGGACCAGCTCGCGCCGCACATTGTTGTGGTTGGACAGCGAGCCATTGTGCACCAGGCATTGGTCGGCGCCGGTCGAGAAGGGGTGCGCGCCCATCGTGGTGACCGCCGATTCCGTCGCCATGCGGGTGTGGCCGATGCCATGGGTGCCGGTCATCGAGCGCACGTCGAAACGCTCGACGACGGCTTCCGGCAGGCCGACCTCCTTGTAGATCTCGACCGCTTCGCCGGCGCCCATGATGCGGATATCGGGCCGAAGCGATTGCAGTGCCTCACGCGCGGTGTCGACTTTGTCCGGCGCGGTCCTGATCACCGCATGCGTCGACTTGACCGCGACGCTCACCGGCGCGCCGATCGCCTTGGCGAGCTCAGCGTCGAGGCCGCGGAAGTCGTGTTCCGGTTTCGCTGACTGGATGGTGATCTTGGCCTCGTTGCCGGCCGGTGCGCCATAGATGGCGATGCCGGCACTGTCCGGACCCCGGTCGGTGAGACAGATCAGCATCTCCGACAGCATCGCGCCCAGCTTGGGCTCCAGCGACTTGTCCTTGAGGAAAAGTCCGACGATTCCGCACATGTCAGCCTCCGATGTTTATGGCTCTCAAATGATGTACCGAATGAGGAATCAGAATTCAACCATATGAAAAAAATTTTCCTCTAGTTACGTGTGCGGCTCTACGCCGCCGGCCGCGCCGTCATCGCTTCGGCGGTCACTGTGAGCCCATTGCGTGTAGCGGATGCGTGCAATCTTGTAGGCATCGAGAATCGACAGCGCATAAATCAGGAAGCCGCCGGCATGACGGCCGACGAAGCTGGCGTCCGGTGCCGCCACCTTGGTGGTCACCCAGCCAAGGATCACCATGAAGAACAGGAATTGCAGCCCGCGCGTCGGCACGCCGAGCATGACATGTCCGCTCCCCGGCAGCACGATCGCCGCGCCGAGCACGAGATACGGATTCGCCGGGGCGGGGGAGCTGGCTTTGTCGGTCATGCGGCCTGCCGTTTGCGCTCGTTGATGGCATCGCGAAGCGTCGAGGCCGATTGCAGCAGCCTTTCGATCAGCGCCGGATCCAGTTTCGTGTCGCCAAACGCAGCCTGCCGGAACACGCCGTAGCGCGCCCGCTCTGCCTCGGCCAGCAGCCAGACGATGCGCACGCCCTTCGGCGTGACCAGCAGTTCCTTGGCCCGGCCCTCGGCGAAGATGTCGAGATGGCCGGCAATCACGTCCTGCGGGAAGGCGACCCCCTTGCGGTCCGTGCGCAGCACCGCCTCGACGGGAAAGCCGGCGGTCTTCGGCAGCGTGTGGCCGAGGTGATCGAAATTGGAAAACGTGGTCGCCGAGCCCGGCCGCATCATCATGTCGAAAGTTCCCGGAACGTCGACAGGCTCGGTGACGGTGACGGTGAGCCAGCGCGCCGGCAGTTTTCTGGTCGCCAGCGTGTCGACGATGGTGCGGACCTGCACGCGATGCCCGTTCCAGGTGCCCGCCCAGGTGGTGACGCCCACCGTGCCGTCGGAGACATCGACGGCGTCGGCAACAACAATGCGAATGCCGGCGGTGTCGACGGCAATCGCCGCCTCGGCCCGGTTGCGGCTTTTGCGCGCGAGCCAGGCAAGGTGGACGACGACGCCAACCGCCATCGCCCCGGCAAACAAGACTGACGTCAACTCAGACATCTCGACACGCCAGAGCCCGCCGTCAGCCGGCGGGCCTTCTTTCCACTCAATAGCCCTGCGGCTTCGGCCACGGCATGGTGAACTGGTCGCCGCGGCGCACGAATTTGTAACGGTAGAAGTGGAACCACAGCGAGATCAGGAAATAGAAGATGGTCATCGCGATCAGCTGCGAGCCGAAGCCGAGGAAGATGGCGAAGAAGGTGACCACGCACAGGCAGAACAGCACGATGGCCGGCAGCGGATGGAAGGGGTGCGTGTAGCCGCGGCGGATGGAACCCAGCGGCCACTTCTTGCGGAACATCATGATGTTGATGCTCATGAAGGTGTATTGCAGCACGCCCGACAGGATCGAGAAGGTGATCGCCTGGTTGAGGTCGGCGATGAAGGCGAAGGCGAGCGCGATCGGCAGCAGGAACAGGATCGAGCGGTAGGGCGTGCGGTATCTCGGATGCACCGCCGAGAACCAGCTCGGCAGGTAGCGGTCGCGGCCGAGCGAGAACCAGGCACGGGCGGCATCGTTGATGCAGCCATTGGCCGAGGCAAGTGCTGCCAGCAGCGTCGCGATGAACAGCAGGTTCTCGAGCAGCGGGCTGCCGGTCAGCTTGCCGGCGTCCCAAAGCGGATAATAGGTGATGCCGAGATACTCCCACGGCATCATCGAGGCGCAGACATACCAGGTCATGGCGGCGGCGATCAGAAGCGTGATCATGCCGGCCATGGTGCCGTAGGGCAGCGAGCGCGCCGGAGAGCGCACTTCCTCGGCCGCCTGCGTGGTGCCCTCGATGCCGAGATAGTACCAGATGCCGAACTGGAAGGCGGCGATGACGCCGATCCAGCCATAGGGCAGCGCATTGCTGGGCGTCACCAGTTCGTTGAGCTTCAGCACGGCGCCTTGCGTCCACGGGCTCACCGAGAAGAACAGGATGACGATCGAGATGTAGGCAATCGCGGTGATGACAAAGTTGACGTTGAGCGTCATCAGCACGCCGCGATAGTTGAGCCATGCCAGCACCACGATGGTGGCGGCGATGAAGGAATTGTGCGTTAGGCCCTCGACGCCGGCCTTGGCGACGATCGTGTCGCCGAGCAGGATGGCGTCCGACACTTCCAGCATCGTGTAGGCGAAGACCAGGAACAGCGCGACGTTGAAGGCCATCAGCGGTCCGACGATGTGCTTGGCCTGCGCATACTGGCCGCCGGCGGCGGCGACGGTCGAGGTCACCTCGGAATCGATCATGGCGACCGAGGTGTAGAGCAGCCCGACGAGCCAGCAGACGATCAGCGCCGCCAGCGCGCCGCCCTTGTCGGCGGCGAAATTCCAGCCGGTGAATTCGCCGACCAGCACGATGCCGACGCCGAGCGCCCAGACATGGGCGGGGCCGAGCACCCGGAGCAGCGAGACCCTGTCGCCGTGGATGGTGGTGGTGTTGTCAAGCGCGACCGTCATCGATCAATCCCCACTCAGATCCGGTGCTTTTCGGAAACGGCTTCAAGCTCGCCTTCGCGCGAGGAGGTCAGCACCTCCTCGGAATAGGTCGTATCGACCTTGAACCAGTCGTAGAGCATCCAGAGCGCGAGCACGATCGAGATGCCCCAGCAGGCGTAAGACAGCGGTATCCACATGATCGTGTCCCCGGGGGGTTACTTGTCGTCGAACTTTTCGTTGATGACTTCGCGATATTCCCGGTCCGATGCGCGGAACAGGAACACGAAATAGCCGATCAGAACCGCCGCCATGATGATCAGCGTCGGCCAGTCGATCACATAGTGGAAGCGGTTCTGGATGATGTCGTGCGCGGTCTCGGGCGTGTAGCCGAGCTTCTCCCAGATCGACGCCATGGTCGCATTCTGGCCAAGCGCGTCCCAAGTCTTGGCGTCGAGCGGATCGATGGACTTCGCGGCTCCGGCGAGGCCGAGCTTCAACGGCAGCCAAAGCGCCACGAAAATGGCGACCACGACCACAGCGATATCGAGGATCTGGCCGGCCTTGCTCTGTTCCGGCGGCTTGTAGCGGGACATGCTGTCTACCCCTTGCGGTTGCGGAACGCGTCGGCGTTCTTGATGTCGAGCCCGTAGATGAAGTCCTTGTCTTCCTTGTAGTGGTTGACCATCGCCAGGATGGCGGCCGTGTTGAAGATCAGCACGGCGCCGGCGGCGACCGCGACGACCAGCTTGATGCCGGCGTGCGGAATGTATGGCCATGTCATGATGAGGACGAAGAGGATCGTCGCCCACAGGCAGATGATCAGGAGCGCGGATCCGCGCACGTCGGAACGGTACAGCGCTTCGATGCGCTGCTGCAGGTCGGACATCGGTTTTCCCCTTCTCTCGACGTCCGGTCCCGAATCGGCCGGGCGTCTCACTCTTTCAACAGAGTGAAATTTTTTTCATAAATTCCGACCGAATTCCGGAATTGTCAAGCCGCATTTCCGGGTTGTGAACCGTTCGTTCCATGTCAAGAAATTTGCCTGACAATGAAATTATTTGCTTCAAGGGGATTGCAGCGCTTCGTCGTTTGCGGTCAATATTCGATCAAAGCTCCGGCCATCGCGCCAAGGAGCAGGGAACAGCAATGACTTTCTGACGGAGGACGATCGGATGACGGCATCCTGGAGATTTTCGACCTTGGCGGACCGCCATCGCGCGCTCGGCTCGAAGCTCGAGGACTGGAGCGGCATGGGCACCGCCTGGACCTACGACAAGGATGCCGACGAGGAATATGTCGCCATCCGCACCAAGGCCGGCCTGATGGACGTCTCCGGCCTGAAGAAGGTTCACATCACCGGGCCGCACGCCGCGCACCTCATCGACCTCGCCACCACCCGCGACGTCGAGAAGATCTATCCCGGCAAGTCGGCCTATGCCTGCATGCTGAACGAGGCCGGCAAGTTCACCGACGACTGCATCATCTACCGCATCAGCCCCAACAGCTGGATGGTCGTGCACGGCTCCGGCACCGGCCATGAGGAGTTGCAACGCGCAGCGGCGGGCCGCGATGTCTCGCTGCGCTTCGACGACAACCTGCACGACCTGTCGCTGCAGGGGCCGACCGCTGTCGACTACCTGGCCAAGCACGTGCCGGGCATTCGCGACCTCAACTACTTCCACCACATGCAGACGCAGCTGTTCGGTTTCCCGGTGATGATCTCGCGCACCGGTTACACTGGCGAGCGCGGCTACGAGATCTTCTGCCGAGGCCAGGATGCCGGCACGATCTGGGACAGGATCCTCGACGAGGGGAAGGGCGTCGGCATCATCCCGTGCCGCTTCACCACGCTCGATATGCTGCGCGTCGAGAGCTACCTGCTGTTCTATCCCTATGACAATTCCCAAAAGTATCCGTTCGAGAGCGAAGGCCCCGGCGACACGCTGTGGGAACTCGGCCTCGACTTCACCGTCAGCCCCGGCAAGACCGGCTTCCGCGGCGCCGAGGAGCACTATCGCCTGAAGGGCAAGGAGCGCTTCAAGATCTACGGCGTCCTGCTCGACGGCAGGGAGCCGGCCGACGAGGGCGCGCCGGTCTATCGCGACGGCAGACAAGTCGGCGTCGTCACCTGCGCCATGTATTCGCCGCTGGTCGAGAAGTCGATGGGCATCGCCCGCCTCGACGTCGACTGCGCCGTCAAGGACACCAGGCTCGAGATTCGAAACAGGAGCGGCTCGATCAGGGCGACGGCGCAGCCGTTGCCGTTCGATGATCCCAAAAAGACCAAGCGCACCGCCAAGGGCTGAGGCATTATCAACGGGGAGGGGTTGAGAGCAATTCCAGGAAAAGTGTGAACGGTTTTCCGTCCGGAATTGCGTCAAAACAAGGAGATTGAGCGGTTCGCCGTTTCCGTGAAACGGTGAAACGCCCCAGGGCACGAAGGAAGTATGGCAGCCAAGACGATCATCAGCCGGCCCGTTTACGGAACCCTGTCTCCGCAGCCCGGCAAGCACCACCTTTTCGTGGCGGATGCCGAAGGCGCGCTCGCGATCATCGACATGGCCGGCAACGCGCCGGCCGGTTTCTTCGACGGCGCCGAGATCGTCTTCATTGCGGCTCCAGACGGCAACCACATCGCCGCTCTCGAAGCGCTGAAGCCGGCACAGCTCCATCTGCCGCCGTCCTTCGCCAGCTTGCTGCCGCGATTGAGGCAGACGCTGACCAACGCCCATATGGGCCTGCGCCTCTATCTTTCGGGCACCGAAGGGCTGATCGGCCAGGCCATGCAGGTGGCGCTCGAGGCCGGCATCGACCACACCTCCATGCAGACCGAGCATCGCGGCTCGCTGGCGCGCCGCATGCAGTGCGTGCACTGCAAGGGCATCACCGAGAACGTGACGACGCAGCCGGCGACCTGCGCGCATTGCGGCCTGCTGCTTCTGGTGCGCGACCACTATTCGCGGCGCCTCGCCGCCTTCCAGGGCGTCTGCATCAATGCCGAGGATCGCTCAGAGATTCCTCCAATGGAGGAGGTCTTCCGATGAGCACCGGCACCACCAAGCTCGACGTCGTCGTCAGCGATGTCGTCCCCGTCAACGACCTGGTCACCCGCTTCCATTTCCGCCGCCGCGACGGTGAACTCCTGCCGACCTTTTCAGGCGGCGCTCATGTCGTGGTCGAGATGCGCGACGGCGACCGCACCAGGCTCAACCCTTATTCGCTGATGGGCTCGCCGCTCAATACCAGCGAATACACGATCTCAGTGCGCCGCGACGATGTCGGCCGCGGCGGCTCGCTGTTCATGCACAGGTCGGTCAAGCCCGGCCTGGAGATGGTGATCAGCTATCCGGTCAACCTGTTCTCGCTCGACCTGAGAGCCAGGAAGCACCTGATGCTGGCCGGCGGCATCGGCATCACGCCGTTCATGGCGCAGACCGCGCAACTGGCGGGGTCGGGAGGCAATTTCGAGCTGCACTACACCTGCCGCACCGCTTCGCTCGGCACCTATGCCGATATACTGCAGCAGCGCTACGACCGCCGGGTGAAACTCTATCACGACGATCGCGACGAGCGCATCGATCTCGACCGTCTGCTTTCGACGCAGCCGCTCGGCACGCATCTCTATGTCTGCGGCCCGGCCGGCATGATCAACTGGGTGCGCGACCGCGCCGCCGCTCTCGGCTGGCCGTCGGAAACGGTGCATTTCGAGCATTTCGCGGCGCCGCAGCCCGGCGCGCCTTTCGATGTGGCACTGGCCGTCAGCGGCAAGACGATCCGCGTCGGCTCGCAGCAGAGCCTGCTCGAGGCGATCGAGGCCGCCGGCGTCGATCCGCCCTATCTCTGCCGCGGCGGCGTCTGCGGCCAGTGTGAGACCAATGTCATCTCTTCCGACGGCAAGTTCATCCACAACGACCACTGGCTGAGCGAGGAAGACCATCGCTCCGGCTGCAAGATCATGCCTTGCGTCTCGCGCTTCGAGGGCAAGTCGCTGGTCCTGGAAAGATAGGAGGCGAACTTGGGCATCACCTTTCGCAAGGAAACCTTCCGCGACGACTACACGTTCCGGAACAGCCCGGAGCACATCAGGCGCTTTCCGTTCCCGTTCAACGAAGACAGCTATATGTATGCCGTCAACATCGAGCCGCACGTCGTCGGCCCGAAGGGCAGCGTGCTGGAAAACCTGATCGACGTCGACGAGCATTATGTCGCCGAGATGCAGGACCGCGCTTTGGTGCTGGCTGAGGATCCGCTGCGCTGCCAGTCGCTGCCGCATATGACGCTGGCCGGCTGGGACCTGCTCGAGCTGCTGATGGAGCAGCAGGCGCTAGGCTATCCCGAGCATTTCACGCTGACCCGCGACGGTGACCGCTGGCGCTGGATCAACCGGCCGCTCGGTATCGACGACACCTTCACCTTCGGCGACACCTCGACGCTGCCCTATGGCCCGATGGAATACATCACCCGCCAGAGCCAGGGCGATTTCTGCATCCTCGACCAGCGCGACGGCAATCTGTGGATGGATGCCGGCATGGTCACCACCCAGGCCGACTGGTCGCTCGATTTCGACATCGGCATGAACTTCTTCGAGTGGCACGCGCCGGTGCCGCTGGCGCACGAGAAGGGCATCTTCATCCGTGCGCTGAAATTCCTCACCAACATCCAGCAGGGCAAGCCGGCGCGGCGGCTCAACTGGACGATGACCATCAATCCGCGCCTCGACACCAGCCCGGAGAACTACCACAAATGGGGTCCCGACCGGGCGACGGTGACGCCGGAGAATGTCGGCGACAAGGTGCATCTGCGCGTCGAGCTGCAGAGCTTCTGGCGGCTGCCGCGCTCGAACGGCATCGTCTTCCCGATCCGCTGCTACCTGATCCAGATGGACGAGCTGGTGACGCAGCCCAAATGGGCGCGTCGCCTGCACCGCGTCATCCGCGACCTGCCCGAGGAACTCGCCACCTACAAGGGCCTCACCCGCTACCGTCCGACGCTGGTCGAGTGGCTGTCGAAGCTGGACGATGGCAGCCCGACGAGCCCGGGTTTCGGGCCTGACTGAAGCTGTCGATCTCTCCCACGAGGGGGAGATTAGCCATTCACCCCGCGCTGCTTTGCGGATAGCAGATGATCGACAGGTACCGCATCGGTAGCCGCGTCAGCTGTTCGGGCCCATGCGGCGCGTCGGCGTCGAAGAACAGGCTGTCGCCGGGCTTCATCGGGTAGAGGTTGTTGCCGTGCCGGTACACCACCTCGCCCTCCAGCATATAGAGGAATTCCATGCCCGCATGCTGGAAGGTGGGGAACACGTCCGAATCCTCGGTCAGCGTGATCAGGTAGGGCTCGACGACGACGCCGCTGGTGTTGGAGCCGATATGGCCGAGCAGATTGTACTGATGGCCGGCGCGCGTGCCGCGGCGTTCGACATCGAGGCCTTCGCCGGCCTTGACGAAGACCGCGGCATGCTCCTCCTCGAAGCGGCGGAAGAAGGCGGTGACCGGCACGCCGAGCGCCCTCGACAGCGCCTGCAGCGTGGTCAGCGACGGCGAGGTGATGCCGTTCTCGATCTTCGACAGCATGCCGAGCGAAATGTCGGTGGCGACGGCGAGATCGGCGACCGTGATGCCGAGCTTCTTGCGGAATGCCCGCACCTCGCGCCCGATCGCCACTTCCAGCACCTTTTCGCGCGTGTCGCGAATGGCGTGCGGGTTTTGGGTCAGCGGCGTGCGGATCGTGCGCCCGTCGGCCGACACGGCCTTCGGCGAAGGCTTGCTCTTGGCGGCGCCGGCGCCGTGCTTGAGATCGGAAGCCTTCTTGGCCATGTCGCCCCCTGCATTCTGCGGAATTATTTCACTCAAGGTGAACATATTCGTTGCCGGTACACGAGCGCAATCGTCGCAACAAGCCATCCACGGCCGATTTCTGCGTTTCCCGCTCACAGCCCGCCGGCGGTTTTTCACCGGAAGTTGCCCACGCGGAACGCGCTTTCGCCAGAAGGACCGTTGACAGCACGAGAGGTGCGATTACTGTTACTGACAGTGAAATTTGTTTCGCTGGGGAAATGAGAACGGGAGACCCGCCATGAACAGTCGCGTTGCCGTCATCGGAGCCGGGCCGTCCGGTCTGGCACAGCTTCGAGCCTTCAAGTCAGCCGCCGACAAGGGCGCCGAGATTCCGGAAGTCGTCTGCTTCGAGAAGCAGTCCGACTGGGGCGGGCTGTGGAACTACACCTGGCGCACCGGCCTCGACGAGCATGGCGACCCGGTGCACGGCTCGATGTACCGCTATCTCTGGTCGAACGGGCCGAAGGAGTGCCTCGAATTCGCCGACTACACATTCGAAGAACATTTCGGCCGGCCGATCGCCTCCTATCCGCCGCGCGCCGTTTTGTGGGACTACATCAAGGGCCGTGTCGAGAAATCAGGCGTGCGCAAATGGGTGCGTTTCAACACGCCGGTGCGCATGGTCACCTATTCGGACGCAACGAAGAAATTCACCGTCACCGCGCATGACCGCAGCAACGACGTCACCTATTCGGAAGAGTTCGACAATGTCGTCGTCGCCTCCGGCCATTTCTCCGTGCCCAACGTGCCGTTCTTCGAGGGCTTCGCCACCTTCAACGGCCGCATCCTGCACAGCCACGACTTCCGCGACGCCATGGAATTCAAGGGCAAGGACATATTGATCATCGGCCGTTCCTATTCGGCCGAGGACATCGGTTCGCAGTGCTACAAATACGGCGCCAAATCGATCACCTCCAGCTACCGCTCGAAGCCGATGGGCTTCAAATGGCCGGAGAACTGGAAGGAGGTGCCGCTGCTGCAGAAGGTCGTCGGCAAGACGGCGCATTTCAAGGACGGCACCACCAAGGATGTCGATGCCATCATCCTGTGCACCGGCTATCTGCATTCCTTCCCCTTCCTCACCGACGACCTCAAGCTCAAGACCGCCAACCGCATGTGGCCGCTCGACCTCTATGAAGGCGTGGTGTGGGAAAAGAACCCGAAGCTGTTCTATATCGGCATGCAGGACCAGTTCTATACCTTCAACATGTTCGACGCGCAGGCCTGGTATGCGCGCGACGTCATCATGGGCCGCATCAAGCTGCCTTCGGCCGAGGCAATGGCCGAGCACGGCGCCAAGTGGCGCGCACGCGAGGAGACACTGGAAGACGCCGAGCAGATGATCTGGTTCCAGGGCGACTACACCAAGGAGCTGATGGACCAGACCGACTATCCGGGCTTCGACGTCGAGGCGGTCAACCACACCTTCATGGAGTGGGAGCATCACAAGGTGGAGGACATCATGGGCTTCCGCGACCACGCCTATCGCTCGCTGATGACCGGCACCATGGCGCCGCTGCACCATACGCCCTGGCTGCAGGCGCTGGACGACTCGATGGAGAGCTATCTCGAGGTGAAGGGCGTCGCGGCGGAATAGCGCCTGCGCAACCAGGCGCGCTTGCCGTCAGGCCGGCACGGCGACCCAGCCGTGCCGGCGCTTGTCGAAAACCGACCGCGTCGGCGCCGGAAAGGATGGGTCGGCGAAACAGCCGACGGCAACGGCGACCGCGGCCGGCCGTCGCGACGGATACCAGAACACCGTCGAACCGCACGTCTCGCAGAAGTGGAAGGCGATCGAAAATCCGCTATCGGAATTGCGCTCGAATGACCGCGACGATCCGGTGACGTCGGTCGCGGCGGCATCGAAGAAGGCCGCGATCCCGAACGGGCTGCCGGTCCGCCGCTGACAGTCCAGGCAATGGCAAAGCGAAACGATGTCGGGCTCTTGCGGGCAGCGGATCTGCAATTGGCCGCAGGCGCAGCTGGCCGTCCGGCTGGTCATGGTCCTGTCTCCTTTGGGTGGTTTCGGCGCTTGGGGCTTTACCCCAGCCTAGCCCTGGCTTTCGCTGTCCAGGCATTGAACAGCCGGTCGGCGACGATGCCGATGAAGGCGATGGCCAGCCCCGCGACGATGCCGCGGCCGGAATCGGCCTTGGACAGCGCGATGAACACCTCCTGGCCGAGATCGCGGGTACCGACCATGGCGCAGATGATGATCATCGCCAAGGCCATCAGGATCGTCTGGTTGACGCCGAGCATGATCTCGGGCAGCGCCAGCGGCAGCTGCACGCGGAAGAAGGTCTGGCGCGGCGTGCAGCCCGAAACCTTCGCCGCCTCGATCAGCGCCGGCGGCACCTGGCGGATGCCGTGGTTGGTGTAGCGGATCGCCGGCACGACGGCGAAGGCGATCGTCGCGATCATCGCGGTGACGTCGCCGACGCGGAACAGCATCACCACCGGGATGATGAAGCAGAAGGACGGCAGCACCTGCAGCGTGTCGATGATCGGCGTGACGATCTTCTCGAAGCGGTCGCTGCGCGAGGCGGCAAGGCCGATCGGAATGCCGATCAGGCAGGAGATGAAGGCCGAGATGCCGCAGAGATAGACCGTCGCCATGGTCTTTTCCCACAAGCCCGTCACCGCGCAGAAGGCGGTCAGTGCCGCGACCAGCGCGGCAAGCCGCGCGCCGCCGAGCTGGTAGCCGGCAAGGCCGAGCAGGAACACGGCGCCCAGCCACGGGAAGCCTTCGCAGAAGGCGCGCACCGGATTGAGCACGTTGAGGATCAGCGCCACGCGGAAGGCCTCGATCGTGTCGAAGAAATTGATCGTCACCCAGTTCACCGCCGCTTTCCACAAAGGCGCCGTCGTGAAGGTGATCGCCTTCGGCACCGCCGCGAAGGCGGGCACGAACAGGCTGAGCAGCGTGGTGGCGGCAAGGATGGCGACGGCCAGCGTCAGGTTGGGATAGCGCCGCCAGAAATTCGGGCTAGCCGCCTGGTGCGTCTGACCCATCGCGTCGTTGTGGGCGATCGCCTGGCTCAGCCGGTCGAGCGCGATGGCCAAGGCGACGATGGCGAGGCCGGCCTCCATCGCTTCGCCGACCTTCAGCGCCCTCAGCGCCAGGAGCACGTCGTAGCCGAGGCCGCCAGCGCCGATCATCGAGGCGATGATGACCATGTTGAGGGCCAGCATGATGACCTGGTTGACGCCGACCATCAGCGTCGGCCGCGCCGAGGGCAGAAGCACGCGCCACAGTTTCTGCCTGGCCGTGCAGCCGGCCATCTCGCTGAACTCGTCGATCTCGGACGGCACGCGCTGCAGGCCGAGCATCGTCGCCCTGACCATCGGCGGCGTGGCGAAGATGGCGGTGGCGATCATCGCCGACACCGGGCTGTTGCCGAACAGGAGCAGCATCGGGATCAGATAGGCGAAGGTCGGAATGGTCTGCATCAGATCGAGGGCAGGGGAGACGACGAGCCTTTCGGCCCAGGGCTTGCGCCAGCCCCAGATGCCGACGAACAGGCCGGTGACGATGCAGAACGGCACCGCGATCGAGATCAGCGCCAGCGTCAGCATGGCGCTGGTCCATTGCCCGAACAGCGCGACATAGGCAAAGCAGCCGCCGACCAGCACACCCAACTTCCAGCCGCCGGCGGCGCGGCCGGCGAGGAACGCCGCAACGCAGACGCCGAGCCAGGACAGGCGCGGCAGGGTGAAGGCATCCGCGCCATGGCCGATCTTGAAGTTCTTGGCCAGAAGATCGAGCGCGAAGTCGAGCGGCACGCCAAGCACCGCCGTGATCGAGCGCGTCAGCCAGGAGAAGTTCGTCTTTATCCACTTCATAAGCCCGCCTATCCAGTCGGCGACCGGAATGACGGCGTCGGCCGGATAATTGACCGCCCAGGGCACTTTGTCCTCGAGCAGGAACACGACCAGCACAGCGGCAAGCGCTAGCGCCCAGATCGCCAGCCAGCGCTGGACCGGCGGTCTGGTTTCGCTGGCGCTCGCCGTTACCGTCATGCGCCGGCTCCGCTGCGCTCGATGCCGGCGAGCAGGTCGATCACCGCTTGCGGCGTCACCTCGCCGATCGGCTTGCCGCTGCCGTTGACGACGGCGAATGGCTTGCCGGCGGCGACGATACCGGCCGAGAAGCTGGCGATCTTCGCCTCCGGCGAGACCGTGCCGCCATGCTCGGCGCCGCCGCAAGCGCGCATCAGGCTCCTCGCCGAGATCACCTTGGCGCGGTCGACGTCGCGGGTGAACTCGGCGACATAGTCGGTCGCCGGATTGACCACCAGTTCTTCCGGTGTGCCGGTCTGGATGACCTCGCCATCCTTCATGATGGCGATGCGGTCGGCGAGCCGGATCGCCTCGTCGAAATCATGGGTGATGAAGACGATGGTCTTGTGCAGCATCGTCTGCAGCCGCATCAATTCGTCCTGCATCTCGCGGCGGATCAGCGGATCGAGCGCCGAGAACGGCTCGTCGAGGAACCAGATCTCCGGCTTGGTGGCAAGGCTGCGCGCGATGCCGACGCGCTGCTGCTGGCCGCCGGAAAGTTCGCGCGGATAGAAATGCTCGCGCCCGCGCAGGCCGACGAGCTCGATCACCTCGCGGGCGCGGTCCTCTCGCGTCGCCCGGTCCTGTCCCTGGATGCTCAAGGGAAAGGCGATATTGTCGAGCACGTTGAGATGCGGCAGCAGCGCGAAATTCTGGAACACCATGCCCATGCGGTGACGCCTGAGCTCGATCAGCGCCGCATCAGAAATCTTGAGCAGGTCCTTGCCTTCGAATTCGACCTTGCCGTGGCTTGGTTCGACCAGCCGCGACATGCAGCGCACCAGCGTCGACTTGCCTGAGCCGGACAGCCCCATGATGATGAAGATCTCGCCCTGGCGGATCTCGAGGTCGACGGCGCGCACCGCGCCGACCAGTCCCGCCGCCGCGATGTCGGTGGGGCTCGCCTTGCCGGCGCGCTCGCGGATGAAGCTCGCGGCATTGGCGCCGAACAGCTTCCAGACATTGCGGCAGGCAAGCTTTATCGGGCGCGCATCCCTGGGCGCGCCGGCGGCCTGCAGTTCAGTCGCGTCGCTCATGCATTCGTCCTTCTGGAACGGGCAGTAGAGACCCGGCCATTCCCGGCCGGGTCTCGCAATTTCCAGTCGGAACGGTCACTGCGCCCAGGCCTTCCAGTCGGCCTCGTGGGCAGCGATCCAGGCGGCGGCGACCTCTTCCGGCGTCTTGCCGTTGAGGTCGATGTCGCCGCTCATCTTGTTGAGCTCGTCGGTGTCGATCGTATAGGCCTTGGCCACCTTGTAGGCGACCGGCCATTTCTCCTTCATGCCGCCCCACGCATATTTCCAGATTTCGCCATGCGGCTTGCCGCAGTCATATTTGGCGTCGGGGTTGGTGCCCCATTTGGGGTCGGTGTAGCACTCCGGCGTGTATTCGGGGAATTCGACCCACTCGCCCTTGTACTTGGCCGGCGCCCAGTGCGGCGAATAGATCCACAGCATGATCGGCGCCTTGCGCTGATAGGCGGAATCGAGCTCGGCGAACATCGCCGCGTCGGTGCCGGCATGGATGACAGTGAAGGGCAGTTTCAGTGCCTCGACGCGCTCGTCGTCAAAGCCCTCCCAGGTCACCGGGCCGCCGAGGTAGCGGCCCTTCGGCGTTGTCTCGGCCGTCGAGAAGGCCTCGGCGCATTTCGGGTCCTTCAGCGCTTCCCAGTTGGGCAGGCCCGGGCACTTTTCCTTCATGTATTCAGGGAACCACCATTCCTCCTTGGCTTTCGGTCCGAGCTTGCCCAGCCGCTCCGTCTGTCCGGTGGCGTCGGAAGCCTTCATGGCTTCTCCGGCGGTCGTGTCCCAGAATTCGAGGCCGACATCGAGGTCGCCATTGGTGAGGCCGGTCGTCAGGCTGGAGAGGTAGTCTGCGGTCGGATATTCGACCGTGTAGCCGAGCTTTTCGAGGATGCCGCCAAGAATCTTGGCGTTGAGGTTGACGCTGGTCCAGTCGAACAGGGCGATCTTGATCGGATCGCTGGATTCAGGCGCGGCGGCTTGCGCTGCCGGCGTCAGTGCGCTTGCCAGGGCAAGCGTTAGGGCTCCCATTGATGCTGTCGAAATCATGCTCCGAAGTGACATGCTTGTTCTCCTGTCAAGCTCTAGAGGATTATCGGTCGTTCCCTTCTTCTGGTCTTTTTATGATTGTGTTGGAAAAGCGGGTCGCTGCGCAAGCGCCCATCCGGCACTGAAGCCGGCGCGAAAGGGTGAGATGATGCCAGGATGAAGGTGCCGGTGCGGAGCGAGGCCGCGTCATGGCCGCCCGTCGATGGCTGCCGGGGCAGTCATCCGCGGTTCGATCGCCGCCAGCGCGGCGCTCTTGAGCATGCGAGCCATCAGGGTCCCATGATCGAGGCCTGGCGCGCCATGCGGCGAGCCGAAGCCGTTTCATAGGATGAAATTATATATACCAAGGTTCATGTCGCGCAACGCACAAACGCACTGAGCGGTGCGCAATCCGACAGCCTCAGGACATGATCAGGCCGCCATCGACATTGATGGTCTGGCCGGTGATGTAGGCCGCATCGTTGCTGGCGAGGAAGCTGACCAACCCGGAGACGTCCTCGCCGCTGCCGGCACGGCCCATCGGGATGTTCTTCACCCACTCCGCCGTCAGCTCGCCCGGCTTGTAGTCGCCGAGCAGCTTGCCCCAGGCGGTGTCGTTATAGGCCCACATGTCGGTGTCGATGATGCCGGGGCAGATGGCGTTGACGGTGATCTTCTCCTTGGCCACTTCCTTGGCAAGGCTCTGGGTGATGCCGACGACGCCGAATTTCGAGGCCGCATAGTGCGGCGTGTAGATGAAACCCTGCCGCGCCTGGCCCGAAGCGGTATTGATCAGCCGGCCGCCCTCGCCATGCTTGCGCATGCGCCCGATCGCTTCCTGGCAGCACAGGAACACGCCCTTGGTGTTCACCGCCAGCACCTTGTCCCACTCGGCCTCGGTCATCGCTTCGATCCTGGCGATGGTGATGACGCCGGCGTTCTGCACCGAGATGTCGACGCGGCCGAATTCCTTTTCGGCGAGGTCGTAGAGCGCCGCGACCTCGTCCTTCCTGGTGACGTCCATGCGCATCGAGGCAACCTTCGCCCCCGCCGCCTTGAGGCCTGCCGCGACCTCGTCGACGCGCGGATCGATGGCGCTGACCACGACCGCGGCGCCCTCCGCCGCGAAGCGTTTCGCCATCGCCGCGCCGATGCCGCCGCTGGCGCCCGTGACGACCGCCGTCTTTCCTTCAAAGCGCTTCTGCATCTTCTCTCCTACCAGCAGACGAAGCCGCCATCGACGATGAGGTCGATGCCGGTGACGAAACTCGAGGCGCGGGCCGCCAGGAACACGGTCGGTCCGACCATCTCTTCCGGCGTCGCCATGCGGCCCATCGGCGTGTCGCGCTTGAAGATTTTTATCTGCTCGGCCACCTCCGGCCGCTTGTTCATCGGCGTCAGCGTGTAGCCGGGGCTGACGACGTTGACGCGCAGGCCGCGGTCGGCCCACTCCATGGCGAGGCTTTTCGACATGTGGATCACGGCCGCCTTCGAGGAGTTGTAGTGCGCCTGCGTCAGCCCGCGATTGACGATCGAGCCCGACATCGAGGCGATGTTGATGATCGAGCCCCTGCGGCGCGGCAGCATGACGCGCGCCTCGGCCTGGCACGACAGGAACACGCCGCTGACATTGACGTCGTAGATCTTCTGCCATTTCTCCAGCGGCAGCGTTTCGGCGGGTTCGGCGCCGGCGATGCCGGCATTGTTGACGGCGATGGTCAGCGCGCCGAGTTCTTTCTCCAGGCGCTCGATCGCCGCCGACAGGTCGCTCTCGGAGGTCACCGAGCCAGTCAGCACCAGTGCCTTGCGACCGAGCGCGGATATCTTCTGCGCGGTCTCTTCCAGCCCGCCCTTCGAGCTGTGGCCGAAGCAGGCGATATCGGCGCCGGCTTCCGCGAGGCCGATGGCGATCGCCTGGCCGATGCCGCTGCCGGCGCCCGTCACCAGCGCAACGTCGCCACTGAGATCGAATAGTTTGGTCATTGGTTCCCTCCTGCCGGCTCTCGCGAAATCAAAGGGCGCCAACACTTTGTTGGCGCCCCGCGCGGTCCGGTGCCTGGGAGGCTATCACCTGCTGCGCCAAGTTTCGATTCCCCGGGTTCCTCACGTCGATCTCAGCTTGTCGCTAGCTCCATCACCGCGACATTGCTGGCTTCGCCGCGCTCGAGGATGCCGCGCTGGCGGCCGCGGCTCAGCACCAGCACGCGGTGCGAGAGCCCCAGCACCTCCTCGAGATCCGAGCTCACCACCACCACCGCCATGCCGGAGCGGGCGAGGTCGGCGATGACGTCGTAGATCGCGGCGCGGGCTCCAACGTCGATGCCGCGCGTCGGCTCGTCGAGGATGAACACCTTGGGTGGCCGTGACACCCATTTGGCGATGATCACCTTCTGCTGGTTGCCACCGGAAAGTTTCGAGACCGCCTGGTTGGGCTTGCCCTTGACGCCGAGCCGGGAGATGCCGGCCTCGGCGAATTTCTGCACTGCCCTGGGAAACACCCAGCCCTTCGGCGCGACATGGTCGAAATTGCCGAATGCCAGGTTCTCGCCGATCGTCTGCTCCAGCACCACGCCTTGCGCCTTGCGGTCTTCCGGCACCAGCACGACGCCGGCCCTGATCGCGGCGGCCGGGCCGTTGAGATGCACCGGCTTGCCGGCGACGCGCACCGCACCGGAAGAGATCGGGTCGGCGCCGGCGATCGCCCGCACCAGCTCCGTGCGCCCGGCGCCGATCAGCCCGGCGATGCCGAGGATCTCGCCTGATTTCACCGAGAAGCTGACGGCGTTGAAGCTCTTGTCCGGCGACGACAGGTTCTCGACCTCGAGCAGCGTTTCGTCGCGCGGCGGCGACTGCTTGGGGAACATGCGCTCGACGCTGCGCCCGACCATCTGCTCGACCACGGTGCGCACCGGGATGTCGGCGCGCTCGTGCCGGGCGACGATGCGGCCGTCGCGCATCACCACCACGCGGTCGGCGATCTGCGCGATCTCGTCGAGGCGATGGCTGATATAGATGAAGGACATGCCCTCGGCCTTGAGCTTGCGGATCTGCTGGAAGAGCAGCTCCGTCTCCTCGCCGCCGAGCGCCGCGGTCGGCTCGTCGAGGATCAGGAGCTCGGCGTTGAGCGTCAGCGCCTTGGCGATCTCGACCTGCTGCTGGGCGGCAATGCGCAACGTGCGCACCTTGCGCTCCGGCGAGACGTCGAGGCCGAGGCGCTTCAACTGCGCTGAGGCTTTGGCATTCATGGTCGCGCGATCGATGCGGCCGCCGCGCATCGGCAGGCGCCCGACATAGACGTTCTCCGCCACCGACAGGTCCGGCAGCAGCTTCAATTCCTGATGGATCATGCCGACGCCGGCCTCGATGGCCGCGGCCGGATTGGCGGGGGAATAGGGCTTCCCCCGCCAGATGATGGTGCCGGCATCGGGCTTGGTCGAGCCGGCGATGATGTTGGAGACGGTCGATTTGCCGGCGCCGTTCTCGCCGAGCAGCGCCACGACCTCGCCCGGCCGCACCTCGAAGCTCGCATCGGCCAGGACCTGCACCGGTCCGTAGCTCTTGCAGAGCCCGTTGACGAAGAGCCCGTGATGCGGGCTTTCGCTGTGGCGAGGGTCGGAGGACATCGCGGCGCTGTCTCGGGTGCCTTACGGATGCTTTTCGATGAACTGCGCGACATTGTCCTTGGTGGTCAGCGTCGCTTCCTGCAGCTGCTCGGCAGGGATCTTCTCGCTGGCCACCAGCTTGATCGCCGCGTCGACTGCGAGCCGGCCCATGCCCTGGGTCTGCTGCGTGGCGGTGACGTCGAACACGCCGTCCTTCAAGGCCTTCAGCGCCGCGACGTCGCCGTCGAAGCCGGCAACCCAGACCTTGTGGCCGGGATTGGCGACCTTGACCGCCTGTGCCGCGCCCAGCGCCAGCGCGTCGGCCTGGCCGAAGATGATCGACACGTCGGGATGCGACTGCAGCAGATCCTGCGTCAGCTTGAAGCCTTCGTCCTGGTGCCAGCCTTCGCTCCACAGCTCGCCGACCACCTTGATGTCGGGATAGGCCTTGAGCGCCTCGCCGCAGCCCTTCGAGCGGTCGACTTCCGGTGTCGTGCCCTTCTGGCCATGGATGATGATCATCTCGCCCTTGCCGCCGGCCTGCTTGGCGATGTAGTCGCAAACGCCCTGGGCCGAGGCGACGCTGTTGGTGGCAATGAAGGTGTCGCCCGGCGCGCCGTCGGCGTTGCGGTCGACATTGACCACTGGGATGCCGGCGGCCTTCGCCGTCTTGGTCGGCACGGTGGCGGCGGTGGCGCCGGCCGGGATGTAGATCAGCGCGTCGATGTTCTGCGTGATCAGGTCCTGCACCTGGCTGACCTGGGTCGCCGAATCGCCCTTGGCGTCGACGGTGACCACATCGATGCCCTTCTCCTTGGCGTAGGCTTCGACCGACTGCTTGATCTGGTTGAAGAAGTCGGCCTGCAGGTTGGCGACGGCCAGCCCGAGCTTCTTGGCGTCCTTGGCCGAGGCCGCGTCGGACAGGCCAAGCAGCGGGACGATGGCCGCGGCGGCGAGCAAGAGTGAACGTTTGGTCAGCATGTTTTTCCTCCGTTGATATTCAGTATGTTCCGCCCGCGCACCACGGCGCCCCTTGGCCGAACGTTCCCAGTCTCGGATCGACCGATCCGTCCATCGCCCGGAGATCCGGGCGAATTCTCATTGCGCCCGGCTCCTCACTGCGATCTGCGGCGCCAGGTGTCGGTGGCGACGGCAAGCGCGATCACCACGCCGATCACCACCTGCTGGATGAAGGGAGAGACGCCGAGCAGGTTGAGGCCGTTGCGCAGCACGCCGATGATCAGCACGCCGACCGCGGTGCCGCCGATCGAACCGACGCCGCCCGAAAGGCTGGCGCCGCCGATGACCACCGCCGCGATCGTGTCGAGCTCGTAGCCGAGGCCGGAGCTCGGCTGCACGGAATCGAGACGGGCGGCGAGCACGATGCCGGCCAGACCGGCAAGCACGCCGCAGATCGCATAGACCCAGTTGGTCAGCGATTTGACCGGAATGCCGGACAGCCGCGCGACCTCGGCGCTGCCGCCGATCGCATAGAGGCTGCGGCCGGTGGCGCGGTAGTTGAGGAAGATGGCGAAGACGATCGCCAGCACGATCATCAGCCCGACGGTGACCGACAGGAAGCCGAAATGGCGGACGATCGACAGGTTGGTGAACCAGTCGGGGAAGCCGACGATCTGCGAGCCGTCGGTGATCATGTTGGCGAGGCCGCGCGCCACCGACATCATGGCGAGCGTCGCGATGAAGGGCGGCAGCTTGGTCATCGTCACCAGCAGCCCCGAGACGAGCCCGCAGAGGCCGGCGACGACGAGCGCCGCCACGACGCCCGCCGGCACGCCGAGATTGAGATAGTCGGGGTGGGCGATATAGCCCATCACCATGGCGGCCAGCGCCAGCACCGAGCCGACCGAAAGGTCGATGCCGCCGATCAGGATGACCAGCGTCATGCCGATCGCCATGATGCCGAGCACGGTGATCTGGTCGAGCACGTTGAGGATGTTGCGCACCGTCAGGAAGGTGTCGGTTGTCAGCGTCAGCGCCAGGCACAGAAGCGCGAGCCCGATCAGCGGCCCCATGGTTCCGGCGAACAGCGCCGAAAACTTCGTGCCCGTCGCGCCCTGCGCGCCGGCCGCGGCCTTCAGCTCGCTTGCATCATTGCTCACAGCCACCTTGTCTCCTCCGTCCGCGAACCGGCGATGCGCTGCCGTCCGCTCTTGTTCACCAGGCATCCTCCCTTGTGAACAATTTATCTTTGATATGCAATTTTGTTCAGCTAATCTGTTCATCAGAAAATTGTCAAGTGCCGCGGACGCATTCGGCGGCGGTTTGCGCCACCCGGCGGATTGGCCTAGGGAAGGCCAAGGGAGATGCGGAGGGGCACGAGGATGGCGGTGATCGAGAACGAGAAGGCCTCGCGCTTCCCGGATGCCGAGCTCAAGGCCCGCGCCGCCTGGCACTATTATGTCGAGGGCCTGACCCAGGAGCGCATCTCCGAGATCCTCGGCATCGGCCGCATCAAGGTGCATCGCATCCTCTCTGCCGCCCGTGAGGAAGGCGTGGTCCAGTTCCGTATCCGCGACAGCGTCGTCGAATGCGTGCAGCTCGAGGAAAGCCTGAAGCAGCGTTTTGGCTTGAGCCAGGCGGTGGTCGTGCCTTCAGCCGCCGACAGGACCAACGCGCCGCTGATGATCGGCCATGCCGCGGCAACCTATCTGGCCGACAACGTCAATCCCGGCGATGTCATCGCGCTGGGCTGGGGCCGAACGCTGAAGTTCGCCATCAACGAACTGCCCCGACGGCCAATCGCCAGGACCACGGTGGTTTCGATGCTCGGCGGTCTTACCCATGCGCAGCCGCTCAACCCGACCGAGAGCGCCTGGGAGTTCGCCGAGAAGATCGGCGCCGAATGCTATCTGCTGCCGGTGCCGGTCTATGCCGACAGGCCGGAGCAGCGCGATGCCTTCATGAGCCAGCGCAGCGTCCAGGACGTTGTCTTCCGCGCCCGGCGCGCCAACATCGCCGTGCTCAGCGTCGGCGCCTTCTCGGGCAATAGCCCGATCGCCAATTACGGCTTCATCAAGCCGAGCGAGCTCGAGGAATTGCAGGCGGCCGGCGCCGTCGGCGACATCCTCTGCTACTTCATCGACGCCGAGGGACGCCCCGTCGACCATGAGGTCAACCGCCGCGTCTGCGCCTATCCGCTGCAGGATCTCTCCGATATTCCGTCGATCATCCTGGTTTCGGGAGGACAGGACAAGGTGGCCGTCATGCGCGCCGCGCTTGCCAACACCAGGGTCTCGGTGCTGATCACCGACGAGGACGCGGCCAAGGGCCTGCTCAGTCGCTAGTCCAGCCGGCTAGAAAGTCACAGACCTTGGGGCGCCTCTCGTAAGACCAGTCTTTCAGCAGCACGGGCTTGAAATTTCCCTTGATCGGCCTGCTTTCTTCCAGGTCCTTGGAGACGGTGCCCTTGCCGGTGAGGTAGTTGATGTCGCAGTCGCCCTGGATCGTATCGACGGTGTCATCGGACGTCCGGTTCCCCCAGTCCCAGCTGCGGCTGTAGCCGCCGACCATGAATTGGCCGTGGCGATAGACGACGGTCAGCGTCTCTTCGGTCGATTTGCTGGCGCCGCAGCCGAAGCAGGAGGTGATCGCCAGCGATCCCTTGCCCTTGGCTTCGAGATCGATGATGCGGTCCTCGGTCAGCGCTTTCCTGACGAAGTCGGGTTTTCGCGAAGGACCGGGCTTTTCCGCTCCTGTCCCCAGATAGACGTAGAGCTCGGCTGGACCATCGTCCTGCATCACCACGGCCCGGTCCATCGTGCCGTCCTGGTCGATGTCGAGCGAAAGCTCGAACGCGGGTTTGTCGCCGGCAAGCGCCGGCACGGGCATTGCCGCCAGCGCAACAAGCCAGGCCGCATGATGAAGGGCTGTCGTCATGAGCAATCGTCCGCCGCGCGCCGGGAGCGTATCACCAGCAGGGCAAGACGCAATATGCGTCGGTTCACACAGATTTCATGCCGCGCCCAGCCGCGCGTGGATGTCGCGCGTCGCATGATAGAGGTCGCGGTAGATTGCCTTGCGCGCGCGATAGACCGGCACCAGCGCCTCGACCGGATCGACCTGTCTTGCCGGTGGCGCGGCCATCGCCTTGGCGGCGTCCTCCGGCGAACCGAACCATCCGATCGCCGAGGCCGCCAGCATGGCGGCACCGAGTGCGGCCGCCTCGTTGACCGGCGAAATGGAGAGCGGCCGTTCCAGCACGCTCGCCATGATCCGCATCAGCAACGTCGAATTGGTGCCGCCGCCGGCAGCGATCGTCGCCTCTGCCTTGCCGGTCTGCGCCTCCATCGCATCGGTGGCGATCGCCTGCTCGAAGGCGATGCCTTCCAGCACCGCGCGGAAGAGATGTCTTGGCTCATGGTCGAGCGACAGGCCGACAATGGCGCCGCGCGCAGCACCATCCCAGTACGGGCTCATGACCCCGGCCCAGTACGGCATGACCAGCAGGCCGTCGCTGCCTGCGGGCACCTCCATCGCGGCCTTCTCCAGGATGGCGGCGGAGGGTGCACCGGTGGTGCGCACGATCCAGTCGACCAGCTGCATGCCCGAGCGCAGCACCGTCTCCAGCATGAAGCCGGAGCCGGTCGGTGAGACCAGCGTGCGGAACGCGTCCGATGTCGTGACCGTGCCGGAATAACTGCCGCTGACGACGCCCGAGCCCAGCGAGAGATAGCTCTTGCCGGGACCATGGACGCCCATGCCGAGGCCCATCGCCTGGCCGTCGCCGGCGCCGGCGATGATGGGCGTGCCGGCCTTCAGCCCCGTTGCCGATGCGATGATTTCGGAAAGCCCGCCGCAGGTTTCTCCCGGCCCGACCAGCTCCGGCAGATGCTCCGGCCGCAACCCGGCGGCCTCGACCAGGCGGGGCTGCCAGGTACCGGTC
>NZ_RZOF01000170.1:0-12984 GCF_003998955.1 Mesorhizobium sp. M4B.F.Ca.ET.017.02.2.1
GACCACGAGACCACGACCGCCGCCGAGGCGCGCGAAAAACTCGCCAAGGGGATGGCGATCCTGATCCGCGAGGGCTCGGCCTCCAAGGACCTTGACGCGCTGGCCGAGATCCTCGACGCCGACACGTCGAGCTTCGTCGCGCTCTGCACCGACGACCGCAATCCGCTCGACATCGCCGAGGAGGGCCATCTCGATTCCTCGATCCGGCGGCTGATCGCCAAGGGCCGGCCGCTGCATCACGTCTACCGCGCCGCCAGCCATTCGGCGGCGCGCATCTTCGGCCTCACCGACCGCGGCCTGGTGGCACCCGGCTGGCGGGCCGACATCGCGTTGCTCGACGACCTCGAGGACTGCCGCGTCAGCGACGTCATCGCGGGCGGCCGGCTGGTGAACCCGGCGCTGTTCGAGACGCGGCGGACGGTGGCGCCGGTCGGCCTCGGCTCGGTGAAGGCGAGGCCGGTCACGGCGGACGCCTTCCGTGTCGAGGCCAGGGCCGGCCGCAACCAGACGCCGGTGATCGCGATCAAGCCCGGCCTCATCATCACCTTCCGCGAGGACGCCGCCCTGCCCGTCCTCGACCAGTCCCTGCAGGCCGATCCCGAAGCCGACATCCTCAAGGCCGCCGTGGTCGAGCGCCACGGCAGGAACGGCAATATCGGCAAGGGTTTTGTGCGAGGTATCGGCCTCAAGCGCGGCGCCATCGCCTCCTCGATCGGCCATGACTGCCACAACATCACCGTGGTCGGCGCCACCGACGCCGACATGGCGGTGGCGGTCAACCGGCTTATCGCGATGGGCGGCGGCATGGCGGTGGCCGACAATGGCGTCATCACCGCCGAGCTGGCGCTGCCGCTGGCCGGGCTTATGAGCCTCGACTCCTTCGAGACCGTCACCCATGCACTGCACCAGTTGCGCGAGGCCACACGCGCGATCGGCTGCACGATCCCTGAGCCGTTCCTGCAGGTGGCGTTCCTGGCGCTGCCGGTCATCCCGCATCTCAAGCTGACCGACATGGGCCTGTTCGACGTCGACAGGTTCGGCTTCGTCGAGTGACATTTTGGCCGACTGGCGAACCTTACCTCAGTCGTTAACTTCGCCGGCCGCCGCGATCACCTCCGAGACGATTTCGAGCACATTGCCGTCCGTCGTGCGGTGGTTGACGAAGCACGCCCTGAGCGCGAACTGGTCGCGGACCGTCGCGTTCGACAGATAGACGCGACCGCGGGCATTCACGCGTCTCAGGATCGCCCTGTTGTCCTTGGCACGATGGCGAAAACAGACCGCGCTGAGCGGCACCGGCGCCAGAAGCTCCAGCTCCGGATGCGCCTCGACCGCCTCCGCCAGCAGCCTTGCATGGCGCAGGTCCTCGGCGATCGCGTCGCGAAAGGCGCGGCGCCCGTGATATTGCAGCGACAGCCAAAGCTTCAGTGCGCGGAAACGCCGCGACAGCTCGAACGATTCCTCGAAGAAGGCGAAACCTTCCGTCGGATCCTGACTCAGCAGGCCGACATAGTCGTCGCTGTGCGAAAACGTCTTGCGCGCGATGTCCGGGTGGCGATGCAGCAGGCAGCCGCAGTCCAGCGGCTGATAGAGCCATTTGTGCGCGTCGAGCGAAAGCGAATCCGCCAGCGCCAACGAATTGAGCTGTTGCGGCAGGGCCAGGGCGGCCAGTACGCCATATGCGCCGTCGACATGCAGCCATAGGCCCTCGCGCCCGGCGATGTCGGCGATCTCTGGCAGCGGGTCGATGGCACCGGAGACGATGGTGCCGACCGTGGCGACAATCGCGATCGGGTTTCGTCCGGCCGCGCGATCGGCGGCGATGGCTACCTGGAGGGCATCTGGCCGCATCCGGAACTGATCGTCGACGGGTATCAGGCGCAGGTTCGCCCTGCCGATGCCAATGAGCGCCACCGCCTTCGGAATGGACATGTGCACCTGCTCAGACGCGTAGATCACGCCGCCGCGCACCCCCGTCTCGTTGGCCGGCAGCTTAGCCTCGCGCGCCATCGCCAGCGCCATCAGGTTTGCCGCCGAGCCGCCGCCACAAAGGCTGCCTGTGAACCCGGCGCAGCCGACCGCCTGCGCCAGCCACCCCACGACGGCGTGCTCGATCGACGTCGCCGCCGGAGCCGATCGCCACGAGGCGACGTTCTGATTGAGCACCGAGGCCAGCAACTCTCCCAGCGCCCCGACCGGCTCGCCCGAGCCGAAGACATAAGCGAAGAACCTGCCGGCGGACGGTCGCGCACGCGCGGCGATCAACTCGAAGTCTTTGAGGACGTCGCGGCCCCTGCCCTCCTCGGCCCAGGGCCGCGAGAAAAGCTCGGTCGTCTCTTTGCCGCTGGTCGACGGATAGGCCGGTCGATCGTCAAGCGAGGCCCAGTAGGTCCGGGCGAGGTCCATCGCCTCATCCGCAAGCCGCGACAAGTCCTGGTTGGAGATTTCGAGCGCCCTCATAGGCCTGCCCCCTGCATGCGAAACCGCTGAGTTGATTAGCACGAAACCGGCATCGCTACCGGCAAGGGTTTTCGGTCAGAGCGGCAGCGGCGGATCCGCCGGCTCCCCAGGATCATGGCCGGCAGCCGCACGTATTTCGGTTAGCGACCAGATTTGCCGCCCATCGCGGAAGTTCGCGGGATCGAGCCAGGCCTCGAAGGCGGCGCGGCGGGCCGGCCATTCGCTGGAAAGCATCGAATACATGCAGATGTCGCGCGGCTCGCCCTTCAGGAACAGGCCCTCGCGCAGCATGCCTTCATAGACGAAGCCGAGACGGTCTGCCGCCCTGCGCGAGCGCTGGTTGGTCGAGGTGCAGGTCCATTCCAGCCGCCGGTAGCCGAGATCGTCGAAGACGTGGCGCAGGATGAGATAGAGCGCCTCGGTGGCGAGCCGGGTGCGCTGCAGCGGCGGCGTGTAGAGCACGTAGCCAAGCTCGATGACATGATGCGCGGGCCTTGCCTCCATCAGGCAGAGCCAGCCCAGTGGCCCGCCGTCGAGCCCGTCGACGGCGAAGAAGGCGCGCTTCGGATCCGCCACCAGGGCGGCGACATGCTCGGCGAAAACTCGTTCGGTGGCGAACGGCCCCACCTTCATGTCGATCCAGGTGGCCCGCGTGTGCTCGTCATGCGAGAGCGGATAGAGCCTTGCCGCGTCGCGCGCGGCGTCGAGCGGCCGCAGCCGCCCCCAGCGGCCGACAAGCTCGATTGCCGAGGGAACCGGCGCATCACCCGGTTCAATGTCGTCCGGCTTCAGTTTGGATGCCATGATCGCGCCCTTGGTCAGTTCCAGTACCGGAACATCCTACCCATTCTGTTCGGCATCACGAATATTTCCTCCGCATGGGAAAAGCCGGCTTCGCGCCCCATGCCGAGCCATCTCGCTGCGGTTTCCGGGAAATCGGCCAGAAGCATGTGCCGTTCCATGGCGGCGAACTCCTCGTCGGAGACGGCCGACCATTCATCGCGCAGCAAGGAAAAGCGCGCGAGCCAGGCAGCGCGATCCTCTCCCTCGAACAAAGCGGGCTCCCAGATGACGAACAGGCCCATCCCTCCCAAGGCCCTGCGGACGTTGCGCATCAGCCGGGCCTTGCCCTCGCTCGACAAGTGGTGCAGCGACATGCCGATCCAGATCACGTCGACGGGTTCCGACCACTTCGCCATCGCATGCACGAAATCGCTGCAGCGCAGCTCGACGGGGCAAGGCAGGACATCGAGCTCTCGGGCCGCAAGCCGCAGCGATGCTTCCGACAGATCGATGCCGACATAGTTGCCGATCGTGGTCGTCCTCAACGTCGCGGCCGAGGCGCCGGCATCGCCGCAGGCAATGTCGAGAAACCGGAACGACGCAGGCGCAAGCTCCGTGAGCACGTCGCGCAGCAGGCGATAGACCTCGCGATGGAACATCAGGTTCGCCGCCACGATCCTGCGGTAGGTCTCGAGCTCCTGGTTGAACATATTTTGGGAGCCTGTTGCCTCGCTCCCAGTCGTCACTGGCATGCCTTCGCTCGATGTCATGACGCCCTCCATGGAAGGTCGATGGGATGCCGTTAGGGGACGGCACCTGCTGCGCGGAGATGCAAGGCGCGGAAGACCGCCGTGTGGCCAGGGGTCGCGATGCCGAACTTGATGCCCAGTTCGTGCATCCGCCCGGACAGCCAGGCGACCTCGATCGGTTTCCCTCTTTCGAGATCGTTGGCCATCGACGATTTCACATGCGGGGGGAATGCGGACCATCTGGTCGTGACGCGTCCTTCGAACCCCTCGGCCAGCGGATGGCCGGCCGCTGCGGCAATCGCCATTCCCTCGTCGCGCAGCTGTTCGATGAAGACACGCGCCTCGGGGTCGTCAAGGATCGGACCGATGCCCGAGCGCATCAGCGACGTTCCGCCGGAGAAGGCAGCCAATGTCACGAACTTCTCCCACAGCACATTGTCGATGTCGGCAACCGGCTTCAGCTCCAGCCCGATAGCCCGATCGCATAGCGCCTGAAGATCCTTGATGAGAGGATCGCCATGCCCGCCGACGAGAATGTGAGGCAGCCCGCCGGCGTGGACGACTTCTCCGGGCTGCTTGATGAAGCCGGATAGATAGGTGGCGCCACCAATGACGCTGTCGCCGGGAATATGGCGGCGGAGAATGCCGACGCTGTCGATGCCGTTCTGCAGCGTCACGACGCGCGTTTTCCCGCTGACGAGCGGTCCGAGCGCGCCGGCGGCCTTCTCGCTGTCGTAGAGCTTGACCGCGAAGATCACGAGATCGACGGGACCGATATCGGCCGGCGAGTCGCTCGCGCACACATCGGCCAGAAAGACGTTGCCGATGTCGCTTTGAATCCGCAGGCCGCCCTCGCGCATTGCCTGCAAATGGGCGCCGCGAGCAATGAAGCTGACGTCGCCTCCCGCCTCGGCGAGCCTGGCGCCGACATAGCCGCCGATGCCGCCCGCACCTATCATTGCGATCCGCATGCCGTCCCCTCGACGGCAACCGCCGCCACTGGCCGCGCGAAGCTGCAAATGCTTGCATCGGCGCGATCAATATTAGCATTTCCTTGAGGACCCAGCCAGCCGGACCGGGCGGATGTCCGGCGGCAAGCAGATCGCACCGAGCCATCCGGCGCGGCCAACGGTGAGTGATACCGGCCCACGGGACGTAATTGCACCCAAAAGAAGTCAGGACATGCGCTTGAAAGCCCCAACTCGCGGGGCATATGAAAGATATAGAGAAGTATATGACTCGCTTCCGGGGGTAGCGGTGGCGCGCAATCAGATATCGGACAACAAGCGGCTTTCGGCCTTCGACCTCGACCTTCTGCGCGAGGCTTTCCAGAAATCGGCCCGTGAGCATGGCGTCACGGCGGCCGATTGGGCCGAACATGCCAAGCTGTTCATCGAGCGAACGGCACAAAGCGAACCCGGCAAGGAATTCACTGGGCGAAGCACCCCGCCATAATGGCCGGCGCAGCTTGGGGCTTGGGCTTCGGGGGGCAAGCCGCACCGGCCACTGCGGGTTCGGGTGTCGCACGCCCGCCGCGCCACGGACCCTACAAACATATTAGCAATCACTCAATTAAGCCTGAGTGCGTAGCCCACGAAGGGATGAGCCGGCATGCCAGCCATCGGCCTGTCTCGTCCATTTGACGGACGTCACCTCCCGGGGCTTCCCGAACCGTTTCGCCAGCGCCCGGTGCGGAAGCTGAAGCAGCCCGGAGTGACCGCATTGCGTCGCACCAAGAGACTGCACGATGCCAACGGGTGGCTCCCAGTGGCCCACACCAAGGTCGATGTCGCAAACGCCGGACTAAGTCTATAGTCTTCGCAGCCAGGGGAGAGGTGTGCGATTGTTCGGGACTTTCTTGGGGGGATTTTTGCGGCGATGGGGCAGGTTGTCGCTGGCGCTGCAGTTCTTCATTGCCAGCGGCGTCGGGTTGCTGGCCGCGATGCTGCTGGTCGGGCTTTGGGTGACTTCGCAGATCCGGGACGGCGTCATGCGCAATTCCGCCGCCACCACGGCGCTCTATGTCGACAGCGTGATCGCGCCGCTCTTGCCCGACATGCGCAAGAGCCGCGAGCTCAGCGACACCGTCAAGCGGGCGCTGGACGAGACGCTGGGCCAGGGCGCGCTCGGCAAGCGGCTGGTCTCGTTCAAGCTTTGGCGGCGCGACGGCATGATCCTCTATGCCGACGACGCCGAGCTGATCGGCAAGACCTTCCCGCCCAACCACAACCTGATTTCGGCTTTCGCGGGCAATGTCATGGCCGAATACAACGACCTCGACGACGACCCGGAAGCCGGTGAGGAGAAAACGGTGAACGCGCCGCTGTTCGAGATCTACAATCCGGTGCGCGAACCCTGGTCGGGCGAAGTCGTCGCCGTGTCGGAGTTCTACGAGATCGCCGACGACTTCCAGGAAACGCTGAACGCGGCGCTGTGGTCGACCTGGCTGGTGGTGGCTGGCGCCACGGCGGCGGCATTGGCGCTGTTGTCCGGAATCGTCTTTCGCGGCAGCCGCACCATCGAGACGCAACGCACGGCACTCGAGGCGAAGGTGACGGAATTGCAGTCGGCGCTGTCGCAGAACTCATCGCTGCGCCAGCGCGTGCAGCGGGCCTCGCGCCGCGCCACCGCCATCAATGAACGCTATCTCAGGCGAATCGGCGCCGACTTGCATGACGGGCCGGCTCAGCTTGTGGCGCTGGCCGCGCTCAGGATGGACAGCCCGCTGCTGCTCGATCCAGCCGCCTCGAGCGAATTGCGCGAGGCCGAGATATCGGGCATCCACAAGACGCTCGGCGAAGCGATGCGCGAGATACGCGGCATCTGCAACGGCCTGGTTCTGCCGCAGATCGAGACGCAGGCCGTAGTCGACATCCTGACGTTGGCGGTGAAGGAACACGAGCGGCGCACCAGCAGCAAGGTGGCGCTGACGCTTCCCGGCCGCCTGCCGGAACTCGGCACTTCCGAGAAGATCAGCATTTACCGTTTCGTACAGGAAGGGTTGAATAATGCGTGGCGGCATGGAAAGGGCAAGGATCAGGCGGTGCGGGCCGGCATGAAAGGCGGCAGGCTGATGGTGGAGGTGATGGACGGTGGTCCTGGCTTCGATCCCAGCAGGAGCGAGGGGCTCGGGCTCGCGGGCCTGAGGGAACGCATCGAAAGCATCGGCGGACAGTTCGAAACACTGTCCGGCCCGCAAGGCACGCGATTGGTGATCACACTATCTGTCGAGGAGCAGCCGTGACCGCATCCATCCGTATCGCCATTGTCGACGACCATCCGCTGTTTCGCGAGGGCGTGGCGCGCAGCCTCGGCGAGATCGGCGGGTTCGCGGTGGTCGGCGAAGGCGCCAGCGCCGACGACGCCGAAAGGCTGGTGCAGACGACCGCACCCGACATCCTGCTGCTCGACATCAGCATGCCGGGCGGCGGGCTCAACGCCGCGGCCCGGATCCTGTCCGGCCACCCCGGGCAGAAAATCGTCATGCTGACAGTGTCGGAAACCAATGCCGATGTCGCCCAGGCACTCAACACCGGCGTGCGCGGCTATGTGCTGAAGGGCGTCGGCTCCAAGACGCTGGCCGAAATCCTCGGCGAGGTCGCGGCTGGCCAGAGCTATGTCTCGCCGACGCTGTCGGCGAGGCTGCTGTCGGACCTTTTGCAGCCGGCGAGCCGCAAGCCCGACCCGCTCAGCCAGCTCACCGGCCGCGAGGCTGAGATCCTGCGGCTGGTGGCGGAGGGCCTCAGCAACAAGGAGGTCGCCGCCAGGCTGTCGTTGCAGGAAAAGACGGTCAAGCATCACATGACCAGGGTGCTGGCCAAGCTCAACGTGCGCAACCGCACGGAGGCGGCGCTACTGATGCATGAGGCGAAGGAGAAGAATTAGGTTGGTGAATGGTGAATGGATAGGCGCCAACACTATTCACCATTCACCCATTCACTATCTATTCACAAAAGTCACCCCCGCCCTCAGGACGGGGGTGCGTGAGGGACAGAAAGGGGTAGCTCCCTGCCCTCACAAGCCCAGCAGGCGCGCCAGATCCTCGGGCGTCGCCTGGCGCTCGACGATGGTTCGGCCAAGAGCATCCTCCATCTCGAAACGGCCGTTCCGGATTTCTTCCTTCATGCCGTCGGGATGGACGACCTTGATTGTGTCGCCATCGATTTCGACCTTGTCTCCGGTCGCCGCGTTGACGTGGCTGTTGTGGCTGGCGCTGTTGCCGCGGTTGCCGTTGTTGTTGCCTGAGTTGTTGTTACCGCTGTTATTGTTGCTGTTGCCGCCGCCGGAGCTTGAATTGCCGCCGCCGTTGCCGTTGCCGCCACCGTTCCCATTGCCGCCATTGCCGTTGCCGGCATCGGCATAGGCCAATGCAGGAACGATCCTGGCGGCGCCATAGAGCTTGACGTGGCAAGGCGCGATCGTCAGCGCCAGCACCGTCGAGGCCCCCAGGACAAGCCGGCTCAGCCGGTTCAAGGACAGTGTGAGCATCTCCTCTCCCTGCCGGTCTTCTCTCCGGTCTGGCAGACCGCGGCCGGCATGATTGAGAAGAGGAGAGCATCCATGCATGGGCACGCGCGCGAAAGCGGCCCACGACCCTTGCCCTGCCGGTTCGGACCTTTTTTACGCCTCTGCCGGACCTATGTCGCAATGCCGGCGCAATGCGACCGGCGCGACGAACGGCAACGCCAGGACGCGGCAGGGTTGCGGCGCGTTAACCAAACCTCTTGGAAAGCGCAACGCAATTCTCTAAGACTATAGCGCGCGTGAAAAATGCGGGGACCGCGCCAACGAGCCGCGATGCGCCAAGGGTTGCCCTGCGGGAATGCAAGGCGGACCCCAAAAAAATACCCCCGCCAGAAGGCGGGGGCAAGGTGAGCAACGAAAGTCCTGTCAACCGATGATCAAGGACTGAAGAGACGAAGCAAAAGGTGGCAACCTGATTTTGCAGCGCTGACCTTCGGTCCCGAAACGATCACTTCCAGATAGAACCTCGCTCTCACAAACCGTTCAAAAACTCTTCAGCCGCGCCACATCGGCAGCGGTTGCCCTTCTATCGACGATGGTGCGCCCGAGCGCGTCCTCCATCCTGAAGCGGCCGTTTTCGATTTCTTCCGTCATTCCGTTGGGGTGCGTGACCCTGATGCTCTTGCCGTCGACTTCGACCTTGTCGCCGGTTACGGCGTTGACATGATCGACAGTGGCATTCTCGCCGGTGCCTTTGCTGTTACCCTTGCCGTTGCCGCCGGCGTTGCTGTTGCCGCTGTTTCCGTTGCTGCTGCCGCCGCCGCTATTACCGTTCCCGTTGCCGCCGCTATTGCCGCCGCCGTTGCCGTTTCCGCCGCCATTGCCATTGCCGCCCTTGCCGGCTTGGGCCTTGGAAGCGACGGGACCGTCGATCGAGAGATGAAAAGGTGCGATAGTCAACGCCAGCGCCGCCAGCGCCCGCAAGACCAGCCTGCAGCCCATGCGCGGTACGCGCATCCCATTCTCCCCATGCCGGTCAACCGGCCCGAACCCAGCCGAAACCCCAACGGCATTGTCGATGCGAAAACATTCACAAATCGCAACGCCTTGCGGAAGTGGCCCACGACCCATGTCTTGACGATTCGGACTTTTGCACAAACGACGTCAGACCAAAGTCCTAGTTCAACCTCGGGATGTAGTCCTGCGAAGGCTCCCGCAAGCCGCAACGCCGCACCAACCCGGGCCCGGCGATCGACGAGTCAGGGCACTCGTTCGGCAACCATCGACCGTTTTCGGCGCTAGCGACCACCGGGCGTCCGGCAACGAATAAAGCCGGGCGACACCGACCTGGCCGAAATCGCCGGACAGCTAGCCGCCGACGGCCTGACCGCCTGAAAGCCATAGAGGCAAGGCTGCATGCCGAGCATTTCAGCCAGAGGCATATCCGCGGCCCGAGCCTTGAAACCCCGCAACCTTGCTGGCAAAAGTAGACATAAAAACAATTGCTTAATTGCAACTGCTGAAGCAGCCTAAGCGCAAGTCTGACTTGGCCAGCCGGGCAAGGCGAGCCGGAAGTTGACAGGCTCGATTGGTCTGGCAAACTCGCTCGACAGTTTTTGGAGTGTGGGATGAGCAAGAAAACCTACGCAAAGCCCGAGCTCGTCAAGAAGGACAAGCTCTCGCAGGTCACCGCGGTCAATGGCGGTTCCGTGATCATCAACGGGGCCGGCTGACAAAGCCAGCAACAAGCCGATATCTAGGCTGGCGACGGCACCGGCGGCCTTGCCGTGATCGCCGTGCCGAAAGCGGCGAGGATTACAGCCGCTATGCCCGCGCATTGCAGTGCGGTCAGACGTTCGTGCAGGAAAAGGAAGCCGATCAGCGCGCCCAGCGCCGGCTCCAGGCACGCCATCATGCCATAGACCCTGGCCGGTATCCTGGTCAGCGCCATCATCTCCAGCCAGAACGGCAGCGCGCAAGAGAGCAGACCGACTATGACGGCCAGCGCCAGCACATGCGGCTCGGCGATCTTGGGTACGATGTCGGTCAGGCCGAAGGGCAGCGACAGGGCGGCGGCGATCGCCATGCCCCAGGCCGTGGTGCGGCCGCCGAGCTCGGCGCCGGCCTTCTGCGCGAAGACGATGTAAAGCGCCCAGCACCCGCCGGCGGCAAGTGCCAGCAGCACGCCTATCGGATCGAGCGCCTGGCGCACATCGGCGAAGGGTGACAGAAGCACGACACCGGCCAGCGCCAGCGCCACCCAGGCCAGATCCCTTGCCCGGTGCGACGTCAGCGTCGCGACCAGCAGCGGGCCGGTGAATTCGAGCGCCACGCAGATACCGAGGGGGATCCTGGTGAGCGCGGCATAGAAGAGAAGGTTCATGAAGCAGAGCGTGACGCCATAGGCGATGAGCCAGGGCAACACCGCGCGGGAGGGCCTTACCCGCCAGGGCCTGAGCACCATCGCCAGCATCAGCGCGCCGGCGACGAGCCTCAACGTCGTCGTGCCCTGGGCGCCGACGACCGGAAACAGGCCCTTGGCGAAGGCAGCGCCCACCTGAACCGACAGCATGGCCGCCAGCAGCCCGAGGACGGGCAAGGCGCCGGCTTCGGCTCGCGTTTTGGTGATTGGCGCCGACGTCACGGTTCTCCCCTGCCTCTTGAGCGATGGGCCGGAGATAGGGTCAAAAGGCCTGCCTGTCGTGAGGCACGGACGCATGGTTGATGGGGCAGGATGCCAATCCCCCCAGCGCTGCTAGGCCGCGCCCGATCTGCTCTTGGCGGCGCCGGCTGCCCGTTGCTCGATGGCTTCAAGCTTGGCGGAGATCTCTTCCGGCGAACCGTGCTCGAGGCCGACGACCTCGTTTCTCGCGGCATCCAGCGCCACGATTATCTCGTTGAGCTTGGCCTGCATGGCCGAGGTGTCACGGTAGTTCTGGATCAGCACGACCCCGGTCAAGGCAATGGCCGAAATGGAGAGGATGTAGGTCCCGACCGTCGAACTCGCACGAGGGCGCATGAAAGGGCGGCGGCGAGCATGAGATAGAAGCCCGGCGGCTTCGAAAAGAACTCGGCAAGAAAATAGAGCGGCCGCTCCATGATTGTGTCTCCCATTGTTGCCTTCAATGCCGCAAAGGCAGTTCGGTTGCCTCGGGAACAAAATGGCAGACGGCAGATTGAGGATCAGGCCGGCTGCTTTGCCGGCGTGCCAGGGCGTTCATGTCGATGATCTGGGCTTTGCTGAAAGAGAGCGCGACCGGCTTCGTCAACGACAATGCCTTGAGCCGGGGAGCCGCGCTCGCCTTCTATGCCGCGACCTCGCTGGCGCCGATCCTGCTGATCGTGGTGGCAATCTCAGGGATCGCGATCGGGCACCAGGCGGCGGAACTCGCGCTGTCGGCGCAAATCTCCGGGCTGATGGGCTCACAGAGCGCGGAGCTTTTCCGCGCCACACTGGAGTCGGCGTCGAACCAGACAAGCGGAACATGGGCCGCACTGGCTGGATTGGTGACGCTGATCGCCACCGCATCCGGGGTTTTCGGCGAAATGCAGCTTGCGCTTAACACCATATGGAAAGTCCCGCCGACCGACACGTCCCTGTCGAGGATGGTAAGGGCGCGCGCCGCGAGCCTCGGGCTGGTTGGCGCGTTGGGCTTTCTTTTGCTGGTCTCCCTGATCGCCAGCGCGGCGATCTCGGCGTTGGCGGCGATGCTGAACGCGTATCTTCCATTTGGCGAGACGATAGCCAGCGTGCTCAACACGGTCCTGTCGTTCATTTTGACGGCGGTGCTGTTTGCGGCGATCTACAAGGTCTTGCCGGACAGGTCACTGGCGTGGCGCGATGTCGGCCTGGGCGCACTGGTGACGGCGGCGCTGTTCACGGTCGGCAAATCGGCGATCGGATGGTACCTGGGCGCCAGCACGATCGCCTCATCCTACGGCGCCGCCGGCGGCCTCATCGTCACGCTGCTGTGGGTCTATTATTCCTCGCAGATCTTCCTGTTCGGCGCCGAGCTGACGCGCGCCTATTCGATCCGCCGCGGGACGAGACCGGACTTGGGCCCGGTCGTAGCGCAGGCCGTGGCCGCTGAAAAGGCCGTTGCCGTCGCCGAACCCGAGCAGCCATCTCGCGGCATCACCTGGGTCTCAATCCTGATTTCGGCCTGCGCCGGCTCGATAGTCGCGCTCATGCTCGACCGGGACCGCCGGGCTGATCAATGAACGCGCCGCCAATTCTGTCTCATTGCGAAAGCCGTGCTGAAAGAGGCAAACGGCAGCCGCCGCCTCGCCTCCGTTCTGCGCGACAACATTTGTTATAGCTCGCTCGGCGGCATGCTAGTAGCTTCGGTTCGCACCATATCTTGCTGCGTTGCACAACGTCGCACTGCCCTTGACCCATTCGCCAAGGCAACCATCCGGAAATTATGATCAAATATCAAACAAGCACTCGCACAAGTTGCGCGCAACTTACTCAGAACTAAACCTTGAATACTTATAGACGAAACAGAACAAGCGTCGGATTTCAGCA